>JAAZAI010000198.1 GCA_012514445.1 Lentisphaerota bacterium | reverse complement strand
GCGGGTGCAGCGGTCCGCCTCGATGTTCTGGAGATACTGGTCGAAGACGGCCTGCGCCTCGGCGTAGGTCGGCCGGGCCCCCCCTTTGCCGAAGTCGACGATCCGGTCCCAGCCTTCGGGCACGCGGATTTCGAGCGGCGCGGGGTTTTTGCCCATGCGCTTCCACGACCAGAAGTTGAAGCCGAAGCCCACTTTCACGGAGGCCGGGAAGATCGCCGCGCACCATTCGAGCGTGTTCTCGCCACTTTCCCCGAGCCAGGCCGGGATGCCCAGGCGGCGGGAGAGCGCGGTCCATTCGTCGAACGCCTCTTCGCCGGGGAGGGTGCCATAGCGGTGGAAGTGGATGATCGCGTTGGGGTCGTAGCTGGTGAGGAACGTGTCCGTGCGCGTCGCCCAGTTGGCGCCCTCGATCGAGAAGGCGTGGCGGGAGTCGATCGCGCGGATGTCGGCGATGCAGTCCTCGTAGAAGCGGACGAGCTCCGGATGGAGGTACTCGGTGTCGGGCTTGTTCGGGCGCGAGGTGCGCAGCGGTTCGTTGAGCAGATCGTAGGCGGCGACGATGTCGCGGGCGCGGTAGCGACGCGCAATTTCGCGCCAGAGCGCGAGGGCCGCCTGGCGGCTCTCCGCGTCGATGAAGAGGCGGGGGATGTCGTCGAGGCTGTCGTCGATGTTCGAGCCGGTCTGTCCGCCCGGGGCGCCGTGGAGGTCGAGGATGGCGTAGAGGTTGAATTCCTCGCACCAGTCGAGGCAGCGGTCGATGAGCGCGAAGCCCTCCTCGATGAACGGCAGGCCCGGCTCCTCGCGCTGCAGGATGCGCGCGTTGATGGGAATGCGCACGGAGTTGAAGCCCATTTCGGCGATCATCTCGATGTCGCGCCGCGCGACGTACGTGTCGCGGAAGACGCGCCAGAAGCGCGTGGCGTAGTCCGTTCCGCAGAGGGTCCGGATGGCCTCCTCGATCCGGCGCGGACGGTCCCAGGCGCCGGGGAAGTTCCACATGTAGCCTTCGGGCAGGAGCCAGTTGCCGAGGCCGACGCCGCGAAGGACCACCTCCTCGCCGATGCCGTTGACCAGTTTGCCGTCTTTCACGTGGAGGAGTCCGTTGACGCGGCTCCGGCTTGTTCGTATGTCCATGGTTGTTTTCCGTTATGCTGCAAAGCTCAGTCCGGGCGACCGCGCCGCGGGGAGTCCGCCTTGCCGAAGCCCGACGCCATGATGACGCCGGCGATGGCGGCCCAGAAGACGATCGTGCAGAACATGAGCAGGCCGAGGGCCGTCGATTCGGGGCGGGGGATCTTCACGACGTCCATCATGTACTGCAGTGCGTTCTCGCGGACGCCGGCGCCGCCCGGGGTGAGGGGCACGGCGGCGATGGTGTTGGCGATGGGCGAGATCACGATGAGGTCGCGGAAGCGGATCGTCATGCCGATGGCGCGGCTGAGCAGGAAGTAGCAGCAGACGTCGGTGACGTGGTTGGCGATGGAGAGCAGGAACGTGAGCAGCGCGGCCACCGGATGGGTGAGGCAGACGCGGAAGGTTCGCCACATGTTGATCATTTCCGCAAGGACTTTCGCCGCGAAGCCTCCGGGCCGGGGATTGAGGCGGCAGGCGAGCCTCTCCCAGTTGATTGCGGTGAGCATCAGGATCACGGCCACGCACGCGGCGCAAGCCCAGTAGATCCCGTGGCGCAGGATCGCGAGCACCCGGCTCTCCGCGAAGAAGTCCTGGCGCGCGGCCGAGACGGTCGTGACGAAGACCACCATCGCGACGAGCCCGATGAGGCGCTCCGCGGCGATGGAGGTGATGGCCTCGGTGCGGCGTCCCGGGCATTTGACGGCGATCCAGGCGCCTTTGACGAAGTCGCCGCCGGTGGCGCCGGGACCGATGACGTTGAAGAAGTGGCCCGCGGCGTAGAGGCGGAGCGCCGCGCCGAAGGTGACCGGGAGCTTGAGCGTCCGGAGCAGCACGTACCAGCGCGTCATGCCGCACATGAGCGAGACGCTGAAGAGGCCGGTGCCGCAGATCAGGAACCCAGGACGCCCGAAGGCGGACTTCAAGGTGGCGGCCAGTTCGCGGACGTTGCCGGAGCGGTAGATGAAAACGCCCATGAGCACCACCGCGAGAGCGATGGCTGCGGCGGTCAGACCCATCCGCCGGATGGGGAGCCGCCTGTGGGCCGAATCCAAATTCTCTTCCATGGGTGTTGAATATTACGCGAACGCCGTCTTCCTGCCAATTCAAAAACGCAACGGCGTTGTATTCAGTCAGTCGCCGGG
>JAAZAI010000197.1 GCA_012514445.1 Lentisphaerota bacterium | reverse complement strand
CAGGACTTTGTTGGATTCGACGAAGCTCGCGACAAAGCTTGAGGACAGCTTCCATCTCCCAAGAAAACACAATAAAGCTCAGAACATGAACTCCATGATGATACAACGCCATCTCGTCGACTCGGCCACACGCTCGGCATCGTCGCTCGACGTCATCATTGATCGAAGTGGATGATCGGCTCCCGCCGCTCCACGTCGTGCGGCATCTCGTCGGGACGCGTGATCATCACCCGATGCCGTCAGAGTTTCGACGAACCTCGGCGAGCATCAGCTCGAGTGAATGGACCGGCGGCGGGTTCATGGACGCGATCGCCCCGTTCGTCGAAAGCTCCCCCATCCAGCACCAGCGGCTGTCGTCGACGAAGGTGTGCTCCGAGCCGCGAACGACGCCGCGCTTCGCGACAACGGAGGAGGGGATGTACATCCGTCCGCCGATGTAGACGCGGAGGTGCCGGACGCCGATGCCGCCAAAGCCCGAGACCTCGATGCGGACGCGGGAGGGAGGTGCGTCCGCAAACGTGTCGTCCAGCGACAGCAACGAACTGAAATAGGGGCGGTCGCCGTAGTCGCGGAACGAGGGCTTCGGGTTGCCCGCGAATACGGTTTGCCAGTCTTCCTCAGCGCCGCGTCGCAGACTCAACTCGACTCGGGGCGCGCCATAATAATCAGCCAACCGGGTTTTCATGAAACCTCTTGAGCGGCAGGCGGGGCGCGATTATAATGCGAACATGAACCACGACATTGACACCGCCAACGCACAAAGGGAATGAAACACCGATTCCACGTCCTGGTCTTGATGGAGCGGTACGATCACGCCATGCGCGTCGGGATCGGCCGCCTCGCCGCGGAACAGGGCTGGATCCTGACGGTCGACGATGGCTGCATGCTCCCCCGGGGATGGTCGGGCGACGGCATCCTGACGATGCTCGGCGCTCGCCAGGACATCGTCCGGTACGTCCGAAGGCAGCGGATGCCCCGGGTGGACATCGGGGACAACCGTCCCGACATCGCGCTGCCGCGCGTGTGCGGGGACCACCGGCTCATCGGCCAGGTGGGCGCGGATCATCTGGCCGATCGCGGCTACACCCGGGCGGTCTACTTCTCCACGGCCCGCGGACGGCAGCCGTCGCTGCGCGGCGATGGCTTCGGCGAACGGTTCGCGATGCGGACGGGATGTCCGCCCAAGGCCTGGGTCTGGGCGGACGAGGCCCAGCGCGCCGTCGACGACTCCCGCGCGTTGAACCGGTGGCTGAAACGCAAGCTTCGCGCGGAGACGAAGCCGCTCGCCGTCTTCTGCTACGAGGACGGCGATGCCGGCAAGGTGTTGGCGGCGGCGCTCGAGGCGGGATTCGCCATTCCCGCGGAGGTGGCCATTCTGGGCGTCGACAACGACGTCCTGATCTGCGAAAACGCGCGCGTTCCGCTTTCCAGCGTCCGGCACGATCGCGTGCGCGTCGGCTACGACGGGGCGGTCTTGCTCGACAGGTTGATGCGCGGCGGGCAGGCTCCTGAGCAGCCGATCCTCGTGCCCCCGTGCGGGGTGGAGCTTCGGGCGAGCACGGACGCCTTTTCGGCGGACGACGCCCTCGTCCGCCAGGCGATCGGATATGTCAGAAGTCATCTTGCAAGCAGCATCGGCATCGCGGACGTCGCGAAAGCCGTTGGACTGTCTCCCCGGAAGCTCGAAGCCCATTTCAACCAGGCCGCCGGGGAGTCCGTCCACAGCCTCCTGACCCGGTTGCGCGTCTTCGAGGCCCGCAAGCGGCTGTCCCTGACCGACCTTCCGGTCAAGGCGATCGCGCGGGAGACGGGCTTCTGCCACGGTCCCCACCTCAACAACGTCTTCAAGCGGCACGAGGGGATGACGCCACTCGCCTTCCGCGAGCTCGAGCGGCGGCGGCGCGGGTCTTAGGTGGATTTTGCATTCATTTGACGAATCTTGCATTTGATTTTCGATTGAGACTTGTGCGACAATCTCAACTCACAAGGCGCTTCCTGCACGAAGGAGCCGACTTCGGCCTGTCGCCGGGGGCGTGTGAAGCGCAAGACATTCCAAGGAACGAAGACCATGAGCGAAATCCACATCGACATCCTCCGCACGCGTGCGGCCTGCGGAAAGGCCGCGGCCGCCTACGGCGCTGAACGCATCCGCGCGGCGCTGAAGTCCCAGGGCCAGGCCCGGATCATCGTCGCCACGGGCGCCTCGCAGTTCGAGATGCTCAAGGCGCTGGTCGCCGAGCCCGGCATCGACTGGAGCCGCGTGACGGGCTTCCACCTCGACGAGTACGTGGGTCTGCCGATCACGCACCCGGCGTCGTTCCGAAACTACCTCTGGAAGCGCTTCGTCTCGCAGCTCCCGCTGCCGTTGGCGGCGTTCCACTTCCTCGACGCCGAGACGGATCCCGAGAAGGAATGCCGCCGCGTCGGCCGACTCATCCAGGCCGCGCCGATCGACGTGGCGTTCGTGGGCATCGGCGAGAACGGCCATCTGGCCTTCAACGATCCTCCCGCCGACTTCAAGACGAAGCAGCCCTATCTCGTGGTCGATCTCGACGCGGCGTGCCGGAAGCAGCAGCTCGGCGAGGGCTGGTTCCCGACGCTCAAGGCCGTGCCGCGGCAGGCGGTGTCGATGTCGATCCGCCAGATCATGGCCGCCTGCGCCATCGTCTGCACCGTGCCGGACGCGCGCAAGGCGCAGGCCGTCAAGGACTGCCTCGCGGGTCCGGTGACGAACCGCCATCCCGCCTCGATCCTCCAGGAGCATCCCGACACCCAGGTGTTCCTCGACAAGCCGGCAGCCTCGCTGCTCAAATAGTCTAGGCGTCGCAGTCCGCGGGATAGAGCTGCGCCAACGAGCCCCCGTCCACCACGAGGCGGGCGCCGTTGATCCGCGCAGCCGCATCCGAAGCCAGGAAGAGAACGGCGTCGGCGATGTCCGATCCGCTCGCCTCCGCGCGCAGCGGGATGTTCCGATGCCGTCGTTCCGCCACGCCTTCCGCGAGCACGTCCCAGCGCTCCGTGCGGATGTAGCCGGCGATGACTTCGTTGACTCTGATCCCATGGGGCCCGAGTTCGACGGCCATCGCCCGCGACAGCCCGTCGATGGCGGCCTTGCTCGCCACATACGCGGTGCGGTTGAGGATGGCGCGCTCCGCCGTGTTGGAGCCGATGTTGACGATCGCGCCGGACTTCT
>JAAZAI010000196.1 GCA_012514445.1 Lentisphaerota bacterium | reverse complement strand
GAATTTGGCTGGGAAGCGCCTTACGGCGCCACTACAAACACTTAAAATCGTCGAGAACGCGCTTGTAGTGTGCCCGTAAGGGCATGCTTCATTGATGTAGCCCGCCATATTGCCAATTGCTG
Organism: Lentisphaerota bacterium; assembly: GCA_012514445.1. Classification (GTDB taxonomy): domain Bacteria; phylum Verrucomicrobiota; class Kiritimatiellia; order RFP12; family UBA3636; genus JAAZAI01. The sequence goes on along the minus strand of JAAZAI010000196.1, from coordinate 4,845 downwards.
GTTCAATGCGCCCGCGCATTGACGCGCGGCTTTGATGGTGCTAATATAGCGCCATGTTTCCTCGTCAACCCAATCAAAGCGTCATCGACGGTCTGCTGGTCTTGCAGACCTTGACGGCCGCCGCCCGCCCCATCGGGTCGCGCGAGCTGGCCCGGCAGCTTGGGCTGGAGCCGACGCGCGTGAACCGTCTCGCCAAGACGCTGGCGGGGCTCGGCTTTCTCCAGCAAGCCGCCGATCGCAAGTACGCCGTGGGGCCTGGCGTGCACGTCCTCGCGGCGCAGGCGCTTCACGCCTCCGGCCTGTTGCGAGCGGCGCTGCCCGCGCTTGAAACGCTCCATCCTCTCGGGCATACCGTTTCGATGGGCGTGATCTGGCGCAGCCAGGTGTGCTATCTCTACCACTGGCATCCGGGCATGTCCTCCGCGGAGGCGGTCGGAATGTCCGACCTCTTTCCGGCGGCCGACTCCGGCATCGGCCACGCGCTGCTCGCACGCCTGGCGGAGGAGGAAGTCCGCCTCCAGCATCCCGCCGTCCCCGCCTCGCTGCTGCCACGCCTCGCCGAGGTCAAAGAACGGGGCTGGGCCTTCATCCCGCGCCGTTCCGAAGCCGTCGTCGCCGTGGCGCTGGGCGACGTGCCGCCGGCGGCCATCGCGCTGGCCGGGCCCTTTTCGAAGACGGAGGCGCACCGCTTGATCAAGCCGCTGCGCGTCGCCGCGGCCGCCATTCTCGATTCACTGAACGCATACCAGCAAACCATCCAGAAGAAGGAACCGCCATGTCCATGAAGGCAGTCATCGAGTCCGAGAAGCGCACGCCGGTCGTCGGCGAATACGATGTCATCGTCGCCGGCGGCGGCCCCGCCGGGTTTTCCGCGGCCGTCACGGCCGCGCGCGAAGGGGCGCGCGTCTGCCTCGTCGAACAGTGCGGCGGCGTGGGCGGCGTGGCGACCTCGGGGCTGATGAGCCACTGGACGGGCAACACGCGCGGCGGCATCTACGAGGAGATCCTCGATCGCTCGGCGGACGGTCCGATGCGCCAGACGATCCACCCGGAGAAGCTCCACGGCGTGCTGCTCGAAATGCTGCTGGAGGCGGGGGTCGAGATCCGCCTCTACACCTTTGTCGTGGCCCCGGTGATGGACGGGGATCGGGTCGCGGGCGTCATCGTCGAGAGCAAGTCCGGTCGTCAGGCGCTGCTCGCAAAGGTGGTTGTCGACGCCACAGGCGATGGCGACGTCGCGGCGCGCGCCGGCGCGGAATTCCGCCTGGGACGCGAGGGCGATTCGGCCATGCAGCCCATGACGCTCATGTTCAAAGTCGGCGGCGTGGACATGTCGCGCGCCATCCTGCCGCCGTCCTTCGAGACGAGGATCGCGGTGCCGTCCGGAGAAATCCAGGCGCTGGCCCGCCAGATCCTACCGCATCCCGCCGGCCATGTGCTGCTCTACCCCACGTCGATTCCCGGAGTCGTGACGTGCAACATGACCAACGCCATCGGCGTGGACGGGACGAAGGCCGAGGATCTGACCGCCGCGCAGATTCTCTGTCGTCGGCAGATTCCGCTCATCGTGAAGTTCCTGCGCGAACACGCTCCCGGCTACGAGAACTGCCACCTGCTGAGCGCCGGCGCCCAGATCGGCGTGCGCGAGACGCGCCACTTCATCGGCGTCAGCACGCTGACCGAGGACGACATCGCCACGGCCCGTGTCTTCCCCGACTGGGTGGTGACGAAGGCGCACTTCAACTTCGACATCCACAACATCAAGGGCGCCGGTCTCGACGAGCACGGCGAGCAACACCACTTCAAGCAGGCCAAGGGCTACACGATCCCGTACGGCTGTCTGGTGCCCCGCCGCATCGACGGGCTCCTGCTGGCCGGCCGCATCATCTCCGGCACCCACAAGGCGCACTCGAACTTCCGCGTGATGCCGATCTGCGCCAACATCGGCCAGGCGGCCGGCACGGCGGCGGCGCTTGCGGCGAAGCGTGGCGTCGCGCCCCGCGACCTGCCCGTGACCGACATCCAGGCCGCGCTGAAGCGCCAGGGCGTCGAGGTCTAGCGCTCCGTCTCGCCCAGTATTCGGTCGGTCGCCGGGGGGGCTGTAAGCGTATGTGGGTGTGGGAGTATGGGAGTGCGTGAGTGCGTGAGAGCGTGAGTGCGTGAGAGCGTGAGAGCGTGAGTTATCTTTGTCGCGAGCGTTGTCGTAATCTTTGTCGATCCCGTGTGTGGGAGTGGGTGTGGGAGTTCCGCGTCCGCCGTACTCGTACACTTACTCTTACACTCGAATCTTGTCTTGAATCCCGGGTTGGCGTGTAGGAGTATGTGTACGAGTACGAGGAGGAACACGCCCCAAGCGCCCGTCATGGATAATCGTTCGGTCGCAGAGGTTCGGCAACTGTCGGGCGCCAATCGCGCAATGTGAGTGGTGCGTAGCGAGTCGGGAGGAGTTACAGCTTCTGACCGATTACAAATAAACTCGGCACACCCCTTGACAACGGCCAGTCTCCTGGTGTATTGTCATTACGTATTGGCGTTGAAGTTTCGTTTTCGGCCCCGTCAAGGCGCAGGGATCGCACTGGCGGAATCCGGACGACCCAGCCATCGACAAGGAGCAAACGATGCAAAACACATGCGTCCCCTTGATTTCACGATCGCATTCATCGAGGGGGGAAGAAGTTCGGGATACTTCTCCACATCCAGAACAAGGGAGGTATTCCATGAAAGGACTTCATGCCGCGGCAATGATCGCTCTGTGCCTTTTATCGGTCGGCCGGGCGGCCGCCGACCTCCCTGGGTCTCCTGTGTTCGCGGATGATTTCGATGTCCCCGCGCTCTTTGTCGAGAACTGGAGCGCGACTTCGGGGACGAGGAACGAAGAGGATCGCGTTGTCATTCCTGCGGGGAACAGCCTGACTTATCGGAGCGTCCAGGAAGGCGATTTCGCCATAACGGCCGACGTGACCGTTGAAAAGCCCACAGGGGATGCCACGGGTCACTGCGGCGTGACACTGGATGGCATCCACTTCATGATCACGCCGTGCGATCCCCCGCGGGCGCAGACTGCGTACCTGGTTCCGGGCGAAACGTCCTCGCGGGGAGCCATGGTTGCATCGCCGGGCGTCATGTTTGGCGTCCCCTGCCGGTTCGAGATCTCGCGGGCGCAGTTCGGGCAAGCATGCTACTACACGTTCAAGGTGGACGACCAAGTCATCGGCGCATTCGCGGTCGACACCCAGGAGAAGGTCTCCGGCAACCAGTCGATCCGGATGACATGCGGGGAGACCTTTCCGAAATCGAATGGCGTCGGCACGCACAACGCAAACGCCATAGCCGGATTTCCCGTGACGTTCTCGGTCTATTTGAAGGCGTCGACGAACAACTTCCCCGCCAAGTTGAACATCTGGGAGCTGTGGTACTCGAACCATTCGACAAACATCATCCTGTCGCAGGAGTGGCAGCGCCATACCTTTACGTGGAGGGCCCCCGTCAAGTCGATTGTCCGCGGAAACGTGACCTTCGCCCAGCCAGGAACCGTCTGGGCCGACGACATCCAGATCGAGATCGGCGACGAGGCAACAGACTACATGGCCAGTCCTCTCGACGAAGACCGGTTTGCGCCGGCACCGACAAACACGCCGCTCATCGCGCTGGAGATCGGGGAGGAGGCCTTGCCTCAAGGCGAAGGCGTGCTTGATTGCTACACCCGGCTCAACTACTACATGAACGAAACGTCTGCGGTTCTGGCGGGGACGTTGGCTCTGCCAGACGCCGCAAGTCTTTTCGGGAGGGTTACGCTGGCGGGTTCGACACGGGAACATCTGATGGCCGGGAAGTTTGCCCTGGACATCCCCTTGCAGGGGCTCGCGAATGGAGAGCACCCGATCACTTTACAGGTTTTTCGTGGCGGGGAAATGATCGCGAGCGCGACGAATACGCTGATCAAGCGCGCCTTTCAACCGGGTGCGACCCAGATCGACCATCAGCGCGGCTGCCTCGTCGTCGACGGAGAGCCGTATCTCGCCATCGCCCCGTTCTTCGGCGTCGATCGAGGCATCACGACCAACGTCCAGGCGCAGGCGCTCTCGAACATGCTGCGTTTGCACAAGGACATGGGGTACCGCTGCTTTCTCAACGGCGCGGTGGACGATCCGCCCGTCCCCGCGCAAGCCCAGGCCTTCTTCGATTTGTGCGCTGAAGAAGGGGTAAAAAGTTCCTGCGGCGTCCGCCGCTCGGCGACTACCGGTTCCCGCTGTGGACCACGGTCAGCGACTCGCTCTACCGCGACGGCGGCTTCCCGAAGGCTTCGCTCGCGTTGACGACGGCGGAGGTGCTGGCCGGCGGATCGGACCGCTACGGCGACAGCGCGCGGATCGAGTCGGATCCGATCCTGACTGTCAACCGTTTGGGCCGGGGGCAGACGATCCTGCTCAACGCCACGGCGTATCCCGCACACTTCGGCCTGCGCCGATTCTACACGGATCTGCTCGGCGTGGTCGCCGAGGCGCAGGCGGGCGATGTCGAAGTCCTCTGCGGCGACCGGGTGCGGTACGCCGTCTATCCGGAGCCCGGGATGGAGATCCTCTATTTGCTGAACACCCATCCGGATTGCGCGCAGGAGGTCCGCGTGTCGCACGGGAGCGTCCGGCGCGCCGTCTTCTCCGTTGCGCCCGGCGCGCTCCGCGTGGTCTACATGAACGCGGGAGGCCTGGTCTCCCCCGAGGATCCCGCGGTCCGCGTGGTCAAACTCGACTGGGACGGCCCGCGACCGATCCTGCAATTCCACGGCGACGCCTGCGCCCCCGACCGGATGGACGTGGTTCCCGCGACGCTCCACCCCTGATCCTT
>JAAZAI010000026.1 GCA_012514445.1 Lentisphaerota bacterium | reverse complement strand
GGCGCCGGCCAACCTCGTCGCGTCCAACATCGGCTGCGAGGCCTTCGACCTTTCCTGGGATGCGGTGCCCGCGGCCACGCAGGGGTACGTCGCGAGCGTGTGGACCGGCAGCGCGTCCCCCGACACGTCCAACGCCGATATGGAAACCTTCTGGGAGACGACGGACAACAATCCTGTCCAGCCCCTCGGCTGGAGCTTCACCGGGATCACGCTCGAATACATGGACAAAGGGCTGACCGAGGTTTCGTTCGACACCACGGGAGACACCATCGTGACCCGGCTCTATCCCAAGGCCGTCACCGATCTTTCGTTCCGTCTCCAGGGACGGAAAACCGACAGCACGTCCAACAGCGTGCTCACCGTCTTCGGCACGGTCGACGGAACGACGTGGACGAGCCTCCAGAGCTATTCGACGCTGTCCGATTCCGACGGCGACGATGAGAACAACATCTTTTCCACGACGGGCGGCGATCTTGACAAGAGCTTGGCGTTCGACGTCGCTTCGGGTTTCCGCCAATTCAAGTTCGTCTACACGAAAGACAAAGGCAACGTGGGCATCGGCAACATCGCGGCCGTATATGAAGGAGCCGGCACGAAGTTCGTGACGGGCTGGAACGGCGCGGCGGTGGCCGGGACCGGCATGATCGTCAATGGCGTGCGCCCCGGGCGGATCTACTATGCCCTCGTCGGCGCTCGCAACGCCACCGAGACCCAGTTCTCGCAGATCGCCCTGGCCACGCTCGACGCGCCCCCGATGACGATCATCGTTGTGCGGTAGACACCCGGTCAGTTTCTGGGGTTGCGGAGCGGGGTGGGGCGAAGCCGTCCCGGCGAGCCGCGTCGAATGTGTTTGGAGGGAGCCAACTCCTTGGCGCCGTAAAGGGAGGGGTGGCAACCCGGCCTTTCGACAGGCTCAGGGCAGGCTACGACGGGTTGCCACGGGCGACGCGTCGTAGCCGCGTCGGTACTGCTGAGGCGCCCACACCGGGGGCGCGGGCGAATGCGGCTTGCCGGGACGGCTGCGCCCCTCCTTTGCTTTGCACCGACTGGCAAACCCGAAGGCTGCGCCCCGGCGGCTGGACTGGCGTCCGCCGCCGGGGCATGCGGACGATGGGATACTCCATTTCCACGGGGCGTAGAGGCACCGCTGCGGGCGTACAGTTTCAGAACGGCAGCACGCGCAGGCAAATGCGACGCGCTCCGCGACACCCTGGAAACTGACCGGGTACGTGCGGTAGCGCGATTTCCATCCAAATCCATGCCGCATTATGGTAGCATTGGCGCATGAAATCACTTGAATCGCTCTTGAGGCAAAGTCTCGGGGAGTCTCTCGAAATCCCCGCAGGACCCTTCGCATTGCACCGGTATCCGGACTGGGGCGAGCCCGCCGAGCCCTGCGCGGCCGTCGTCGGGGTCGACGGAGGCGACTGGGTCGTCGCCTCCGCCGCCGTGGATTCGCATCTCCACAACCGTGCCACGGCCGACAACCAGTTCACATGGGATCTCGGCGACGTGATGGAGCTCTTCCTCCAGGTGCCGGGTCACGAGGACTACTACGAGTTCCACTCCACGCCCGAGGGTCGGCGGCTCCAGCTCCATCTCCCGGATTACCTGAAGCTTCGCGAGACGCCTTTCGCGGCGAAGATCTGCGACTGCGATCTCGTCGTGAAGAACGCGGTGCGCGACGGTGTGTGGTTCTGCGAGATGCGCGTGCCGCTGGCCCGCATCGAGGCCACGGCCGCGAAGGGGCTCCGGTACGCGGTCTGCCGCTACAACTACGGCCCGGACGGCGAGCCGGAACTATCCACTACGATGACCGATGCCACTCGCGGCTTCCACAATCCGCCGAATTGGCTCGTGCTGGGGACAAAGGAGGACTGAGCATGACGACGCTGAAACGATGGATGGGCTGGCTTGAGGACGAGGCGCGGCGGACGGTCGTCTTCGCCCTCGTGTCGCTCCCCGCCCTCGTGGCGAGCTTCGCGCTCAAGGGCGGGCACGACCACGCGCAGCACGCGGCCACCTCGCCGCTGACCTGGGACTGGGCGTGGGTCGCCGTGATCCTCTGCGGCCTGCCGATCATCCTCTACGCCTTCCGCAAGTTCTTCACGACCGGCAGCATCCGCGCGGGGATGCTCGTCAGCGTCGCCATGATCGCCGCCGTCGCCATCGGCGAGATCTTCGCGGCCGGCGAAGTCGCGTTCATCATGACGCTCGGGGAGATGCTCGAGGCGCGCACGCTGCGCAAGGCCCGCGCGGGCATCCAGGCGCTGCTGCGGATGCAGCCCAAAAGCGCCTGCCTGCTCCGGGACGGCGTGGAGTCGGTCGTCGACGTCGATTCCCTGAAGACCGGCGATCTCGTCCGCGTCCGCCCCGGCGAGGCGGTGCCGGTGGACGGCGTCGTCGAACAGGGCGACACCTCGGTGGACGAGGCGATCATCACGGGCGAGCCTCTGCCCGTCGACAAGGCGCCGGGCGACGCGGTGATGGCGGGCACGGTGAACCAGTTCGGCTCGATGGACGTGCGCGCCACGCGCTCGTCGGGCGACTCGACCTTCAAGCGAATCGCGCGGCTGATCGCCGAGGCGCAGGGCAACAAGGCCCCCGTCGTCCGCCTCGCGGACCGCTGGGCGTCGTTCCTCGTGCCCACGGCGTTCGCCACGGCGCTCGTCGTCGGGCTCGTCACGGGCGAGGTGATCCGCGCCGTGACGATCCTCGTCGTGTTCTGCCCCTGCGCGCTCGTGCTCGCCACGCCGACCGCCATCATGGCCGGGATGGCGAATCTCAGCCGCTACGGCGTGCTCGTGAAGACCGGCGAGGCGATCGAGGAGATGGGGCGCATCGCCACGATGGCCTTCGACAAGACCGGCACGCTGACGATCGGGCGTCCCGCCGTGGCCGACGTCGTCTCGGCGCTGCCCGAGATGGATCCTCGCGCGCTGCTGCGCCTCGCGGCCGGCGCGGAGGGGCGTTCCGAGCATCCGCTGGGCAAGGCCATCGCCGCGGCCGTGGCCGACGCGCCGGTCGCCTCGGCGTTTAAGATGGAGCCCGGCAAGGGCGTCGGGGCCGTCGTCGAGGGCGTCCGCCTGGCGCTGGGCACCCCGAGCTGGATCCGCTCCCGCGGCGTGTCGATGACCGCCGAGGACGAGCGCCGGATCGAGGCGGCGCGGATGGAGGGGCAGGCCGTCGTGGCCATCGAGGCGGACGGACGCTTCGCCGGGTGGATCGCGCTCTCCGACACGCTGCGCGAGGACGCCGCGGCGATCATCGCCGAGCTTCGGCTCCGCGGCATCGGCAAGATGCTGCTGCTCACGGGCGACCACGCCGCCGCCGCCGGCAAGATGGCCGCCGCCGCCGGCATCGACATCGTGGAGTCGAATCTGCTCCCCGAGGACAAGGTCTCGCTCGTGATGAGCCACGTCGACGCGAGCACGGCGATTTCGATGGTGGGCGACGGCGTCAACGACGCCGCCGCGCTGAAGTCGGCGACCGTCGGAATCGCCATGGGCGGGATGGGCAGCGACATCGCCGTGGAGGCCGCGGACATCGTGCTCATGCGCGACGACATCCGCATGCTCCCGTACCTCGTGACGATGTCGCGGCGCACGCTGGCCAACATCCGCGTGAACATCGCCGCCTCGCTGCTGATCAACGGGGTCGCCATCGCGCTGGCGGCAAGGGGCGATCTCGGCCCGGCGCTCGGCGCGCTCGTCCTCAACGCCGGCTCGCTGTTCGTCGTCGGCCACGCGGCGTTGCTGCTGCGGTGCCGGCCCGACGCGGAGGCGCTGCAGGCGCGGTCGGAGGGATAGCCTCTGGAAACGCCCCGTCCAGCTTCCCCGGCCAGGCCCGGGGTCCGTCCGCGCGGACGTCTCGCGCCGAGCCCCACGGGCGCGCTGCACCTGGGCAACGCCCGGTCGTTTCTGCTCGCCTGGCTGAGCGTGCGTTCGCGCGGCGGCTCGCTCGTGCTGCGCATCGAGGACCTCGACCATCCCAAGGTGAAGCCCGGCGCGGCCGGCGCCGTGATCGACGATCTGCGCTGGCTCGGGCTGGACTGGGACGAAGGGCCGGACGTCGGCGGCCCGTGCGGTCCGTATGTGCAGTCGCAGCGGCGGAGTCTGTACCGTGCCACGCTGGACCGCCTGATCGCGCAGGGCCGCGTCTACCCCTGCGTGTGCAGCCGCGCCGACGTCGAGGAGGCGCAGAGCGCGCCGCACCCCGGCGACGCGCATGCGCTCAAGTATCCCGGCACGTGCCGCGGCCGCTTCGCGACGTGGGCCGAGGCCGCGGCGGCGCTGCCGCCGGACCGCCTCCCGGCGTGGCGCTTCCAGGCGGAGGGCGGTTTGATCGAATTCGAGGACGGCTTCTGCGGCCGGCGCGCGCTCGATCCCGCCGAGGCCACCGGGGACTTCGCGCTGGCGCGCGATCCGGACGGCGCGGGGTACATGCTGGCCGTCGTCGCGGACGACGCGGCGATGGGGATCGACGAAGTTCTGCGCGGCGACGACTTGATCGACGCCACGCACGGGCAGATTGCGCTGCAGCGCGCGCTGGGGCTGCCGACGCCGCGCCATGTGCACGTGCCGCTCGTCGTGGCGGAGGACGGGCGGCGACTCGCGAAGCGCCATGGCGACACGCGCCTCTGCGCGCTGCGCGAGGCGGGCGTCGAGGCGGGGCGGATCGTGGGGCTGCTGGCCTGGTGGTGCGGGTGGGCGGAATTCGGCGAGACGCTGACGCCCGCCGAGCTGCTGCTGCGGTTCGATCTGGGAACGTTGAAGCGGGAGCGGGCCGTGCTGACGCCCGCCGTGAAAGGGCTGCTGGGACTATGAGTCTGCTTTCGGTGAGACAATTGCGCGTGGCGCTGGAGACGGACGGACGGCGGCTGGAGATCGTCCGCGGCATTTCGTTCGACGTCGGCGCGGGAGGCTTCCACGCGCTCGTGGGCGAGAGCGGCTGCGGCAAGAGCGTGACGGCGATGGCGCTGACGCGGCTGCCGCCGGTCGACGGCGCCGACTGCGGCGGCGAGGTGCTGTTCCAGGGCCGCGACGTGCTGGGGCTCCGGGGCGGGTCCTTGCGCGCCGTCCGCGGGCGCGGCGGCATCGCCTACATCTTCCAGGATCCGATGTCCGCGCTCAATCCCGTGCTGCGCGTCGGCGTGCAGATGGGCGAGGCGCTGCCCGCGGGCATGGGCCGCGCGGCGATGCGGGAGCGGATGCTCGAGCTGCTGGCGGCGGTGGACTTGCCGGAGGCGCGGATCTTGGAGGCGTTTCCCTGCGAGCTGAGCGGCGGCATGGCGCAGCGCGTGTGCCTCGCCATGGCGATGGCGTCCGAGCCCGCGCTGCTGGTGGCGGACGAGCCGACGACGGCGCTGGACGTCGTGGCGCAGAAGAAGGTGCTGGAGCTGCTGGAGGGCGTCTGCCGGCGCGCGGGGACGTCCGTGCTGCTCATCACGCACAATCTGGGGCTTGTGGCGCGCCATGCGGACACCGTCTCGGTGATGTACGCCGGGCGGATCGTGGAGTCCGGGAGCGTCGAGGCGGTTCTGGGCGCGCCGGCGCATCCCTACGCGCAGGGGCTGCTCAAGGCCGTGCCGACGCTGGAAGGCGGCGGGGTGGAGGACCTTGCCACGATCCCCGGACGCGTGCCGTCGCCGGCCGATTGGGGGAGGGGCTGCACGTTCGCGCCCCGCTGTCCCCACGCCATGCCGATCTGCGCGCAGGTCGATCCGCCCGAGGTCCGCCTCGGCGGATCGCATGCGGCCTGGTGCCATTGGGTGGCCGGCAATCGGTCCGTCGCCGGGGTAGGCTAAAGCGTGTGTGGGAGCATGGGGGTGTGGGAGTGTTCTTTGTCGAAATCCTTGTCGCAATCTTTGTCGACCCAGCAAAGCCCTGTTCGTAATCGATACGGTGGTAAGGGCGCGCAGGCCCTGCGCGCCGCCGGGCAACCCGTCGTAGCCGGGTTGGTACTCCGCTGCGGCGCCCCCGCCGCAGACCGCACGCGGCGAGGCGCCGCGTCCACTCCCTCCGGGTCTATACCGGGGTCTGGGGCAGAGCCCCGGCGGAAACTCAGCTCTCCTCCCTCCTCCCCACTCACTGAATCGGGCAGGCGACGGGACGGAACGCGCCTGCTCGACGGAGCTTACTTGCATCAACCCCGGCGATTGACCGAGTACGGGGCGTCGGCCAGAGACCGTTGACATGATGAATCGGCATGATGTATGATTGACTTCATGAAAACGATGACGACCCTTGTGACGGAGCGCGGCCAGGTCTCCATCCCGGCGGAAATCCGCAGGCGGATGAAGATCGAGGCCGGCATGCGCCTTGTCTGGAAGGTGGGAGAATCCGGCGACTGCACGGTTTCCGCCGCCAAGCCGCTGACGCCGCGCGGCGCCCGCGCGATGCTGGGCTATGCCGCTACGTTCCGGACGCCCCGCCCGACACGGGAGTGGATGAAGGAGCTGCGGGAGGGCGAGTCCAAATGAGCTGGGTGGTCGACACGTGCCTGATCCTGGATGTCCTGGACGGGGCATACGCCTCGATCCGCTCCGGTCTGCTGACCCGAAACCGCGCGGATTTCGCCGCCGTCTTTCCCGATCTGGACATCCGCAGCCCCGGCTAGGCTTGTTTCGATGCCGTGAGCGGCTAGCCGTGATTGCGGAGTTGCAGCTCGATCGGGTGGGGATGCAAGTAGAACTGCGTGGCGAGGTAGGGTTCCCGATATTTGCGGACGAAGTGATTGAGGATCGTGACGGGCACGACGAGGGGGACGATCCCCTCGGCGTACTGGCCGATGATCTCGAGCAGCTCCTGCTTTTCGTCCGCGCCGAGCTGCTTCTTGAAGTAGCCCATGATGTGCTGGAGGACGTTGACGTGCTTGCGGCGCGTGGCCATCAGGGCCAGCGCCTGCAGCAGCAGCGCCTCGTAACGCGGAAAGCGTTCGCTTGCGGGAAGGTCGCGGCCTTCGGCGACGAGCTTGCCCATCTGCCGGTAGTGGGTCTCGCTGTGCGAGAGCAGCAGGTACTTGTGCGTGGTGTGGAAGGCGACGAGGTTGCGCAGGGACCGCCCCTCCGCCAGCATCGCGCGCCAGCGCTGGAGGGCGAAGACGCGCTCGATGAAGTTTTCGCGAAGGCAAGGATCTTGCAAACGGCCCTCCTCCTCGACAGGCAGGAGCGGGAAGTGCGCCATGAACGCGGCGGCGAAGAGGCCGACGCCTGACTTGACGGCCACGTCCTTGTCGTTGAAGACCTTGACGCGCTCCATGCCGGAGCTCGGGGATCGGCTCTTGAAGATGAAGCCGCAGAGGCCCTCGGCTTCGAGCGCCTCGACCCGTTTGCGCGCCCAGGCGTTCATGCGGTCCGTGTGGTCGATGTGCGTCTGGATCGTCACGAGCCGAGGGCTGGCGGGGTCGCCTTCGAGGTGCATGGCCTCGCGCGGGACGCCCAGGCCCACTTCGACCTCCGGGCAGACGGGCACGTAGTCCACGTACGTCCCGAGCGTGTCGCGCAGGAAGGGGTCGAGCTTGTGCTGGCCGTCGTAGCGGACGGGTTCGCCCAGCAAGCAGGTGCTGATGCCGAGTTTGATCTTGTCCATGGAACCAATCTCCCGAGGCCGCGTCCGGTCGCGATGCGCGGACTCGCGGCCCATCGAATCCTTCGCGCCCAATATCCAAAGCCGGACTCAGTGTATATCCGTCCGCTTCTTGGTGTCAACTCGCCGCGTTTGCGTTGACTCGCTCCCCGCGCATGGTGTACCATTCATCCCGTCAAGCAGCAGGGGAGTGAATAGGCGCCTGGTGGGCCTCACGGTCTTCAAAACCGCTGCGGGGTCTTCATCGATCCTGGTTGAGTTCGATTCTCACTCGCTCCCGCCATTTTTCCGCGCCGCGGGAACCGGCTCCGCATCTTGCCGGATCCCGCAGTTTGCTGACGTTCCCGGAGATTCGCGGGAATTAAATCCATAGCCACGAAAAGCACGAAAAGAGGCGTTGCGCAGCCTTCGGTTTTGTGTTCTTGTGGCCATTCTATTCGATACGAAGAGAAAGCTTGTCCGGCGGTCACAGTCCTCGTCGTCTTGATGTCCTTTTTTGTTGTGAAAGGGGTGGGGCAAGGCGAGAAGCAATTTTTTCGAGATTATTGCGAAGACCTTGGCGGCGCATTGCTATTGCTGGGAGGGGCCGCGGCCTCGCGGCCCTGCGTGGACAGCGAGGCCGCCGCCCCACCCGATTCTGTAATCGAAGAAAGTGCGATTATATTACGTGGGCCTGCGGGCAAGGGCCTGCCCGCAGGGAGAGGGTAAAAAGCTTCGCAGTGACCTTGAGCAGAGAAGGGGCAAGAGGCTCTGCGTTTGCTTGATGTAGTGGGTGCGGAGCCTGTAGCCGGGGTCGCCGACCCCGGGTCGGTCCGGCCTCAGCGAGGCCGGCTACAGGATATACGGCTCACAATAATCTGGAATGCGGTTTCAATATTACAATCCGGGGCGGGCGCGCGGAAATGCGGTCGAATGCGGTTCGCCGGGACGGCTTCGCCCCACTTTGCCTGCGAACCGTTATGCGGAGCTTTTACCCTCTCACTGCGCCCAGTCCCTTGGGCGCAGTCGTTTCGACAAAGTTCGCGACAAAGACTCCTAGAACCCGCAAGCAGTTCCTTGCTTGCGGGGGTGGATCGACAAAGGTTGCGACAAAGAAATCTAGCCGCTAGCCGCTGGGTTCGACATAGCTCGCGACAAAGTTTCGCGCGCGCGGCCAGTCGCGCGTCAGGCGAGGCCGTTCTTCTCGCGGAGCATGCGGTGGTACTCCTGGATGCTGCAGACGCTGATGCGACCGGCGTCGAGATTGCTCTGGAGTCCGTCGATCGCCGAGGCGAGGCCGTTGAGCGTCGTCGTGATGGGCACGCCCGCCGACACCGCCCCGGAACGCATCCGGATTTCGTCCAGCATCGACTGCGGGCCCGACTCCGGCGTGTTGACGATCCACTTGATCTTGCCTTCCTGGATCAGGTCGAGGATGTTCGGCCGTCCGTACGAGATGCGGTAGACGCCCGTGCAGCGGAATCCGTTGTTGTAGAGCATCGTCGCCGTGCCGCGCGTGGCGTACAGTTCGAAGCCGAGGGCGACGAGCTGGCGCACGAGCGGCAGCGCGGGGCGCTTGTCCGAATCCTTGAACGACACGAGCACGCCCGACTTCTCCGGGATCGCGTTGCCCGCCGCCATCTGGCTCTTCAAATACGCCTGGCCGACGGTCAGGTCGATGCCCATGACCTCGCCCGTCGACTTCATCTCGGGGGAGAGCGTCACGTCGATGCCGGGGAACTTGACGAACGGGAACACCGCCTCCTTGAAGGCCGTGTAGGGCAGGCGCACCTCGCGCGTGAAGTTCAGCTCCCGCAGCGTCTTGCCCACCATGCAGAGGGTGGCGAACTTGGCGAGCGGGATCGACGTGGCCTTGCCCGCGAACGGCACCGTCCGGGAGGCGCGGGGGTTCACTTCGATGATGTAGACGTCGTCGTCCCGCACCGCGAACTGGATGTTCATCAGGCCGCGGACGTGGAACGCCTTCGCGAGATCGTGCGCATGGCGGCGCACGGTGTCGAGCACCGCCGGCTTGAGCGTGCGCGGGGGGATGGAGCAGGCGGAGTCGCCGGAGTGGATCCCGGCCAGCTCGACGTGCTCCATGATCGCGCCGACCACCGAGGTCTCGCCATCGGAGATGCAGTCGACGTCGAGCTCCGTCGCGTCTTCGAGGAAGCGGTCGATGAGGATCGGCTTGCCGTCGCTCGCGGCGGCCGCGGCTTCGGCGAAGCGGCGCAGGTCGTCCTCCTTGTGGACGATGACCATCGCGCGGCCGCCGAGGACGAAGGACGGGCGGACGAGCAGCGGGTAGCCGATCTGCGCGGCGATGGCGACGGCCTCGTCGGCGTCCTTCGCCATGCCGCTGGGCGGCTGCAGGATGCCGAGGCGCTCGGCCGTGCGCTTGAACGTGTCGCGATCCTCGGCGGCGTCGATGTCGTCGGGGTCGGTGCCGATGACGTTGACGCCGGCGCGCTTGAGCTTCTGGGCGAGGTTGAGGGGCGTCTGGCCGCCGAACTGGACGATGACGCCGGCGCATTGCTCGCGTTCGTAGATGTTGAGCACGTCCTCGAGCGTGAGGGGTTCGAAGTAGAGCTTGTCGCTCGTGTCGTAGTCGGTCGAGACGGTCTCGGGGTTGCTGTTGACCATGATCGACTCGAAGCCGGCTTCGCGCAGCGCGAAGGAGGCGTGGACGCAGCAGTAGTCGAACTCGATGCCCTGGCCGATGCGGTTGGGGCCGCCGCCGAGGATCATGATGCGCTTTTTCCCGTGGGATTCGCGCACGGGTTCGTCGTGCTCGGCGTAGGCGGAGTAGTAGTACGGCGTGATGGCGGCGAACTCGCCGGCGCACGTGTCCACCGTGCCGTAGCAGGGGAGCACGCCGAGGCGCTTGCGCAGTGCGCGCACCTCCAGCTCGTCCATCGCGAGCCGGTGGCCGATCTGACGGTCGGAAAAACCCTTGCGCTTCGCGAGGCGGAGGGCGTCCGCGTCGGGGGCGATTGTCTTCTCGGTCTGGACGAGGTCCTCGAGCTTGCGCAGGAAGAACGGGTCGATGCCGGTGAGGTCGAAGAGGCGTTCGACGGAGAGGCCGCGCGCAAATCCCTCGTGGACGGCGAAGATGCGCTCGGCGGAGGGGCGGGCGATCTCGGCTTCGAGGGCGGCGGTGTCGAGACCCTGCCATGTGGCGTCGCGGCCGTCCGCGCCGAAGCCGGCGCGACCGGTCTCGAGCGAGCGCAGCGCCTTCTGGAACGACTCCTGGAAAGTGCGGCCGATGGCCATGGCCTCGCCGACGGATTTCATCTGGGTGCCGAGGGTCGTGTTGGCGCCGGGGAACTTCTCGAAGTTGAAGCGCGGGATCTTGGTCACCACGTAGTCGAGGGCGGGCTCGAAGCAGGCGGGCGTGGAGCGGGTGATGTCGTTGCGCAGTTCGTCGAGCGAGTAGCCGACGGCGAGGAGCGCGGCGATCTTGGCGATGGGGAAGCCGGTGGCTTTCGAGGCCAGCGCACTGGAACGCGAGACGCGCGGATTCATTTCGATGATGACCATGCGTCCGTCGCGGGGATTGACGCCCCACTGGACGTTCGATC
>JAAZAI010000195.1 GCA_012514445.1 Lentisphaerota bacterium | reverse complement strand
GAGGGCGATGCGGACCACGGGCGCATCGAGTTCCGCGGAGACGCCGCGCACGACGGCGTCGGGCGGCAGGAGGATGCGCGCGGTGCGCGCGGGCAGGATCGGCTGCCCGGGAAGCGCGTGCGAGGCGCACGCCTCGACGGTGGCGAGCAGAAAACCGTCGCCGGCCTCCGCGAGGACGGGCGGCGCGAAGCGGTACGCCACGCCGGCCTCGCCGCCGTGCGCGGTCGGGGCCGGCGCGAACGCGAACAGGGCGCAGAGCAGCGCGGTTGAAGGCGGGAGGCGCATGGGGTTGGGGGTGCGACGGGCGGCGCGGGGGCGCTCGTCAGCGCATTTGAATGTAGTTGAGGACGAGTTCGACGGCCTTTTCGAGCGAGCCGATGCGGGCGGTGTCGATGGAGAGGTCGTAGTTGCGCGCATCGGAGGGATCGACGCCGGCGAACGTGCGGCAGTAGTGCTTGCGCTGCTTGTCGCACTTGACGATGGCCTTGTGCGCCTCCTCCGGCGTGGTGTTGTAGAGCTTCGCGTACCGTTCGACGCGGAAATCGAGCGGGGCGTGGAAGTAGACGCTGACGCGCGCGGGGTGGTCGTGCAGGACCTGGAAGGCGAGGCGGCCGATGACGACCGTCGCGCGCTCGGCGGCGAGCCGGCGGATCACCTCGGATTCGGCCATGAACAGTTCGTAGTCCGTGGGCGCGAGCATGACCGGCGGCACGTAGAGATCCGGGTAGACGCACGTGGCGTTGACGAACGACGACCAGAAGCCCGGCACGGACTCCTCGCGTTCGGCGACTGTATGGTCCTTGACGGAGAGCTTCTCGGCCGCGCCGCGGATGATCGCGCGGTCCGCGTAGAAGACGCCGAGCCGCTTGGCGAGCTGCTGGCCGATGTAGGAGCCACCGCTCCCGAGCTGGCGGCTGACGGTGATGGCAAATTTATCCGTTCGCTTCATGGTGCACCTCCATGGCTGTATCTTAACGCAACGAATGCGGATGCGCAACTACCTGTTTAGCTTCTTCAGGAGGAGAACGTCACGCGGACGAAACCCGAGGACGCGGGCGCGGCGAAGCGGATGGCGATGCGCGCGGGGCGCGGGTAGCGGGGCGAGTTCGGTTCGGCGTCGAGCGTCTCGCAGGAGAAGGCCCAGGGCGCGGACGTCTCGACGCGGACGATCGCGCGGTCTCCCATCCATCGGCGGATCTCGATCGCGTCCTCGGCCGTTCGCGCGGCCTCGCCGTAGACGATGATCGCGGTTTCGAAGTCCTGCGGCGAGTCGTACTCGAAGGTGTCGTCGATGGTGAAGCTCGCCTCCGTCCCGTGGCGGCGGGCCTCGACGCTGCGGCGGAGGCTCACGAGCGGGGCGAATTCGTAGGCGCCGGCCAAGTCGAGGCCGTACGTGTCCGCGTCGTGGCCGAGTGAGCACTCCGCCACCGTGCCGCGGAAGCTCCCTCCGGTCGACTGGAGCACGCCGGGCCCGAGGCGGGGGACGTCGTGGCCGAAGCTGTTGAGCAGCGGGCTGACGTAGCGCCGGTCGCTGAACGTCCGGCGCGTGTACGTCTCCGCGCCGGGGTCGGCGGCCAGCCAGTCGCCGTCCCAGAAAATGCAGTAGGAGCCGACGTCGTTGTGGTTGTGGTCCTCGCCGTTGTGGCCGCCCTTGATGGCGAGGGCGAAGGGTTTGGCGCAGTCCGGTGCGCGGCTGATCAGGATGCCGGAGGCCGGAAGGAGCCGGCTGGCGCGCAGCGTGTCGGCCGGGAGCGGATCGCGAAGCACGGGCAGGCCGTCGGCATGGAACGCGAAGAGCGAACCGATTTCCGCCAGCGGCGTCGTGGGCGGCGTGGCGAGGTCCAGACTCCACCCCATGCGGCGGTCGAGCCAGGCGGTCAGCGGCGAGACGTCCCTGGGGATGTTGACGGGCATGTCCGCGAAAGTCGGGTAGGCGCTGCCGTGCATCGCCGTGTAGACGGGGTTGCGGGCGCAGAGGCGGGCGAAGGGGGTGTCGAGCAGGTCGAGGCGTCCGCGCGTGGCGATGCGCAGCGTCTCGGCGAGCAGCGTGTAGTGGAGGAAGCCGTACCCCCAGTAGCCCTGGCCCTCGGAGGAAATGCCGTCCGCGTGGAAGCTCGCGAAGAAGGCCGGGACGTTGGCGACGGCCGCCGCCGCCACGGCGATCCGGTCCTCGCGCGGCATGTCGAGGGCGAGGAAGGCGCGGACGCAGCCGGCCCAGCAGACGGCGTTCCAGTTGTTCGTGTAGTCCATCCAGAAGTCGGCCTTGCGCTCGCCGCGCAGCGTGGCGAGGACGGGATCCGCGACGTGGTGGCGGATCGCGGACGCGATGCGGGCGTGGACGTCGGCGGGCAGGCGGCCGCCGAAGAGCACGAGCAGGTCCGCGAGCCGCGCGGCGACGGCGGAGGAGACGAGGTCGATGTGGACGAACGTGCCGAGGAACGTGGTGGTGCCGGGGTCGTGCGCGGGGAGCGTCCAGGACTTGGCCTGGAGATAGAGGCATTCGAGGCCGGCGACGATGGCGGGGACGAACCGGCCCTGGCGTTCGGCGCATTCGGCGAGCAGGAGGGCGTTGAGGGGCGCCGTCTTCTCGGCGAGGGCCTTCTGGTAGTTGACGCGGTTGCCGTTGCGGGAGAATTCGAGGTAGAGGTCGTCCGGAATGGGCGACCAGTCCGCGGTTTGGAGGGCGCGGTCGCCCTCGGCGATGGCGTCGGCGGGGTCGCAGCCGGTGCGGGCGAACGCGTCGCGCCAGGCGGCCTCGTCGTCGAGCGGGCGGAGCAGGGAGAAGGGTGCGTCGCCGAGGACGGCGTCGAGGCGCGCGCGTGCGCTTGCGGCGGAATCGTTGATGGCGGGCATGGGGATGATCTCGTGATGAATGGCGGGATTGTCGCACAGGGAGGCGGGCGGAGGCAAGAGGGCAATCGGTCAGGTCGCCGGGTGTCGGGCATGCAAAGGGCATTCATCGACTCGACCGATTACCAGTGCGTGAGTGCGTGAGTGCGTGATTGCGTGAGTTTCCTTTGTCGTAATCATTGTCGACCGTCGCCACTAGCGGCTCAATCGGGCAGGCGACGGGACGGAAGGGGTCTGCTCGACGGAGTCTTCTGACGTCACCCCCGGCGACTGACCGATTACTCGGTCAGGCGTTTTTGCAGTTCATTTCCGGCGCCGCTTGGGGTAGAATAGGCGGCGAAAGCGACGCGAAGCGCGTCGCGACGATTTCATCCCCTCATGATTGCAAAACCGCTTGTCCGTTCGACGCCTGAAGCCGAGGGCATCCCCTCTGGCGCCGCCGAGGCCTTCGCGAAGGCGCTCGACACCCTCGCCCGGCACGGCCACCGCGTGCACGGCTATCTGCTGCTGCGGCATGGCAAGGTCGTCTCCGAAGGCCATTGGGCTCCGCATCCCGCCGATGCACCGCATCAGCTCTTCTCGCTGAGCAAGAGCTTCGTCTCCTCCGCCATCGGCATCGCGCAGGGCGAGGGGCTGCTCTCCATCGACGACCGGCTCGTCGACTTCTTTCCGGACCGCCTCTCGCCGAAGGTCTCCGAGCGCATGCGGCGGGTCACGCTCCGCCATCTGCTCACGATGGCCTCCGGCCACGCCGGCTGCGCGCTGCAGCGCTACAAGGCGGGCGATCCGGGGCGCGACTGGGTGGGCGGCTTCCTCGAGGACGAGCTGCCGCACGAGCCCGGCGTGAAGTTCGCCTACAACTCCGGCGCGACGTTCATGCTCTCCGCGGTGATCCAGAAGGTCTCGGGCCTGCGGGTTTCGGAATACCTGCGGCCGCGGCTCTTCGATCCGCTGGGCTTCGGCGAAATCGCGTGGGAGCGCAACCCCGACGGCATCGACATCGGCGGGTGGGGCCTCTGGCTGAGCGTCGAGGAGATCGCCGCGTTCGCGCAGCTCTGGCTCCAGGGCGGCGTCTGGGACGGGCGGCAGCTCATCCCGCGCGACTACGTCGCCATGGCCTCGCGCAAGCAGATCGAGAACGCCACGATCCCCTGGGGAGGTCCGCCCGACTGGAACCAGGGCTATGGCTTCCAGTTCTGGATGTGCCGCTACAACTGCTTCCGCGGGGACGGCTACGCCGGGCAGATCGCGCTGATGATGCCGGAGCACGACATCGCCGTGGCCATCACCGCCGGCAGCGGCGACATCCAGGCCGAACTGGATGCCGCCTACGTCTCGCTCATGAACGCCGTGAAGCACCGCGCGCTGCCCGTGGACGCCGCGGCGCTCGCCTCCTTGCGGACTTGCGAAGCGCAGCTTCGCCTCGCGCTGCCGCCGCCGGCGGGGCCGAATGTCGCCTTTTCGGCCGAGTCCTACCGCATGGCGGAGAACCGACTCGGCCTGTTGCGCGTGGCGCTCGCGCCCGCCGCCTCCGGCGCCGCCGTCGCGCTGACGCTGGAGTTCGGCGACCGCACGGCCGTGTTCGAAGCCGGTTTCGACGCCGACATCCGCACGCGCACCGCCTTCGCCTATCCCGAACCGCTCGACCTCGTCGCCCGCGCGGCCTGGTCTTCGGCGAACGAACTCGTCGTCAACATCCTTCCGATCGGGACCCCGAGCTGGTTCACGCTCGACTTCGCCTTCGCCGGGAACCGCCTGACCTACCGTCAGCGCACGCCGATCTGGTTCCGGCATGAAACCCTTCTCGACGTCTCCGCGACTGGCACGCGCATGGCGACGGAATGATTGAACAACGCCATTTTCCGAGGTACTCATGAAGAAAGAATCCATGTCGAAGATCAAAAGACCGGCCCGCGCGGTGCCGGTCTGGGGAAGCTGGGACGTCGTGGTCGCCGGCGGCGGCATCGCGGGCGTCGCGGCCGCGCTCGCCGCGGCGCGCAACGGCGCGAAGACCTGCCTCGTCGAGAAATACGCGGGCCTCGGCGGCCTCGCCACGCTCGGGCACATCATCGTCTACCTGCCGCTGTGCGACGGTCGCGGCCGCCAGGTGAGCTTCGGCATCGCCGAGGAGCTGCTCAAGGCGCCCATCCCCTACGGCGCGGCGCGGCCCGCCGGCGCCTGGGCGGCCCCCGCCGGGGCGACGGACGAGGCGCTGCGCAAGGAACGCTACGAGCTGCGCTACGATCCCGGCCCGATGGTCATCGCCCTGGAGCGGATCCTCGAGGAGGCCGGCGTCGAGATCGCGTACGACACCTTGTCCGTCGACGTCGCGCGCGCGGCGGACGGCGCGATCACGCATCTGATCGTCGAGAACAAGTCGGGGTGCGGCGCGTTCGCGGCGAAGGCGGTGGTGGACTGCACGGGCGAGGCGGATCTCTGCCACGGGTGCGGCGAGGCCACCGAGACGTCGGCGAAGAACGTGCGCAGCGCCTGGTACTACGCCGTGGATGCGGAGCGCAAGGTGTCGCTGGGCTACGCCGTCGATCCCTTCTGGGAGGTGGATTCCCGGCCGGAGCTGATGCGCTTCGACGGCACCGACTGGCGTTCCGTGTCGCGCCAGATCATCGAATCCCGCAAGCTGATCGTCGAGGACCTCGCGAAGCGCAACGCCTCCCGCTCAGGCGAGGGGCATGGGCCCCTGCACGCATTCTATGCGCCGTGCTTCCACGGCTTCCGCATGACCCGCCACCTCGTCTCCGACTATGTGATGACGCCGGCGGACCTCCACCGCTGGCACGACGACGCGGTGGGCGTCTTCTCCGACTGGCGCAAGCGCGGCCCGGTCTATTCGCTGCCGTATCGCGCCATTCTGGCCGTGAAGACGCCGAACCTGGCCGTCGCGGGCCGCTGCCTCTCCTCGACGGGCGACACCTGGGACATCACGCGCGTGATTCCGGTCTGCGCCGTCTCGGGCGAGGCGGCCGGCACGGCGGCGGCGATGGCCGCGGCGTCGGGGCGGCCGCTGCGCGAGCTGCCCGTCGCCGACGTGCAGTCCGCGCTTCGCCGGCGGGGCGTCCGCCTCGATCCCGCGCTCGTGGCGGAAGCGCAGGCGTGATCCACGCATTCCCGTTTTCCTGCACGCAAAACCAAACGAAAGCGCCATGCCGCAGACTCCTCTCTCCTCGCGGGTGATCCGCGCCAGCCTCGACGCCTTCCACCGGTCGAACATCCTGTGGGCGGCGTTCGGCATCTGCACGTACGGCGCGCTCTACACCGGCATGCTGCTTTCGCTGGGCATGAGCCAGAAGCAGATCGGCCTGATGATGTCGCTGCCGCTGCTCACGCTGCCCGTGCAGATCGCGGGGGCGGTGCTGCAGCAGCGCTACTTCAACCGCAAGAAGTTCTGGGTGTCCGCGCTGAGCTTCTATCTGTCGATGTTCGCGCTGATGGCCGCGCTCGTGGCCGCGTGGCCGGCGCTGCCGGCGGGCGCGGCGACGGGCTTCTTCATCGCGGTCCTGCTGCTGGCGAACGTCGGCTTCCAGCTCCACCGCCCGGTGCAGCTCGCGTGGCAGTCGGACATCGTGCCCGAGCGCGAGGTGAGCGTGTTCTGGAACCGCCTCACCGCGCAGGGCATGGTGGCGAGCGTCGTGGCCGGCTTCGCGATGGGCTGGGTGGCGGACCGCCTCGGGCGCGAGAACCGCCTCACCTACGTGCT
This sequence comes from Lentisphaerota bacterium, assembly GCA_012514445.1. Lineage (GTDB taxonomy): Bacteria > Verrucomicrobiota > Kiritimatiellia > RFP12 > UBA3636 > JAAZAI01. The sequence continues at coordinate 2,548 of JAAZAI010000195.1, read as the reverse complement.
GCTGCTGGGCATTGGACTGACGTTCGCGGCGGCCTCGCTGCGCACGAACGCCCGCGTGCCCGATCCCGACCCCGATCCGCATGCGGAAGGCGGCGTGCTCGGGAACATGCTCGCGGTGCTCCGCAGCTCCGGCTTCCAGCGGCTCTCGGCGGTGTTTTCGCTCCAGTCCGTGGCGGGGTGGCTCTGCTGCGCCTTCATCTTCGTGCATCTCCAGCGGACGATGAAGTTCTCGATGGTCCAGATGCAGGTGCTGGCGGGCATCAGCTGCGTGGTGAGCTTCGCCGCGGGACGGCTCTTCGAGATCGTGGGCAAGCACTACGGCCGCAAGCCGGTCCTGCTCATCTGCACGCTCGTCAAAAGCGTGGAGTTCGTGCTCTGGGGCACGATGCGCCCGGGCGATCACGCGCTCGACTTCGTCGTGCGGCGGGCGAGCACCGCGCTGCTCGGCGACTGGGCGGCGCTGCCCGAGGGTTTCGCGGGCGCGATCCCGGTCTTCGTGCTGGGCGGCTTCGTCAACGTCGGCATCGCCTCGATGCAGCTCGCCTTCATGCGCAGCATCGGCACCCGCAAGACGCAGACGCTCGCCATCAGCCTGTTCTTCTCGTTCTCCGGTCTCGTCGGCGGCGTGGTGGCGATGTTCAGCGGCGTGCTCTTCGACTTGCTGGGCACGCCGGGCTTCGGCCCCGACGGCCTGCGGCGGATGGCCGGCGGCCTGGGTCTGACGCCGTTCAACGTGCTGGCGCTCGCGGGCGCGGCCGTCTACGCGCTCACCGCGCTGCTCATCCGCCTCCTGCGCGAGGAAGGCGCCTCGCCGACGATGCACGTGCTCCGGGTGCTGCTCGCCAACAACCCCGTCCGCGGCGTCTACCACGCCCAGACGCTGTCCAACTCCCTGACCGAGGCGGCGCGCCTCGACGTGCTCCGGTCGGCCAGGGGCGGGCTCGTGGAGAGCGAACTCGTGCGCGACCTCTACAGTTGCTCCTCCCAGGTTCGCGACGGCGCGGTTCACAACCTGGCCGGCAACGGGGGCGAAATGGACCCCGCCGTCGCCGCCGCGCTCGTCGAGGTCCTCCGCCGGCCGGACCTGGGCATCCAGATCGAGGCCGCGAAGGCGCTCGGCCGCAGCCGCTTCAAGCCCGCGCTGCCGCATCTCAACGCCCTCTTCGACAACGAAGACGCAAACCTCGCCGCCGCCTGCATCGGCGCCACCGGCCTGATCGGGGACCGCGCCGCGCTGCCGGAGGTGCGCGTCGTGCTCGAGGCCGAGGACGCCCCTCCGCTGCTCAAGGCCCAGGCCGCCGAGGCCGCCAGCCGCCTCGGCGACCACCGGGACGCGCGCCTCATCTTCACCGCGTTCACGGTCAACACCAGCCCCGTTCTCCAGACGCAATGCCTCGTCTCGGTCTGCCGCGCGATGGAGGACGGGCCGCACGTCCACCAGGTCTTCGAGGACGAGGTCCGCAAGCCCGGCGTGCGCGCGGCGGCGCTTTGCGATTCGCTTGCGCGCCGGTGGCAGGGTCTCGACCCCGACGCGATGGTGGCGCATCTCGACGCCGGCCGCTTCCAGGAGGTGGCGACCTCCGCGCTCTGCGCGGCGGTGTCGTTCTGCCTGCCCTGCGAGCGCCCGGGCGACGTTCCGGAGGCCGACTTCCTCAAGGGATTCTTCGCGGAGAGCGGGAAGTTCAAGGACGAGCGCCTCGAAGGCGCCGACTACGTGGCCACGAGCTTGTGGCTGCAGCTCCGGCTCTGGGCCTATCTGGCGTACGGGGCGGGAGAGCAGGACCGGTTCGTGCTGCTCGCGGTGCTCTTCCTGGCCGACCGGCTTTCGAAACGCCTCGACCCGAAGCATCCCAGAGTTCGGAGTGCGTGAGTGCGTGAGTTTTAACGCCCAGAGCCTGGGTGCGCGGAGCTTCCGCTCCGCATCGTGTGCGAGGCGGTAGCCTCGCGGTCCCAGACCCTGCTCCGCCCACATAGGCAAGCCGCTAGCCGGTCGAGCGCGGCTCCCGGGACGGCATCGCCCCACCTCGCCTTACGGCAACTGAACGAACCTCAGTAAAGCTGTAGGAACGGCGCGGTTCGCAATAATCTTGAAACGAATTCAAGATTACGGAAGTGAATCGCGGCAAAGTACCAACCCGGCTACGGCGGGTTGCCCGGAAGCGGCAGGCGGCTGCCGCTCTACACAGCCGTGTGCGCCTTGCAGCGAATGGCTCGGCCATTCGATCGGGCGACGCGTCGTAGCCGCGTCGGTACTGCTTCGGCGACCGCGCTAGCGCCAAACTCACGCACTCACGCAATCACGCCTTCCGAACTCAAAAAAAGCGGGCGACGGCGTCTTGGAGAAGTCGACGGCGGAGCTTGCCTTCGATCACGGGCTCCTTCAGCGGGCCTTCGAAGGGCTGGCCCTTCTTGATGAAGAACCGGTAGAACGTGGAGGGAGCGAGTCTCCACTTGGCCAGGAACTGCTTGCGGCCGGGATTCGGCTCGATGCGGCCAAGCGACTTGGAGACGAAATGGTAGACGCGGCTCCGCCCCACGCCTTTGAAAT
>JAAZAI010000194.1 GCA_012514445.1 Lentisphaerota bacterium | reverse complement strand
GTCGACCGGAGATCGACCGGATACGACGGGAATCGCGGATGATTTCCGTCGACTGGCGTCGATTCGCGTTGCGTTGCGGGCTTTGACGAGACATCGTTTGTCGTGTGCCCGTATATGGGCATAGCGCGCTAGCGCCTCACGGCGCCACTACGAACACCGCTGTTCCCGCAGGGCGCACGCGACGAGACGCCGCGTCCATCCCTCTCGCGCCCCCGAGTCAAACCGGGGTCTGGGGCGGAGCCCCGGCGGAAACGACTTGCTTGCCGCGGCTTGACATCGCGGTGGGCGATGTCTCACAATGACGCCATGAATACAGCCGTTGCAAGGACGATGCCGCATCCCATGAAACTCCTCTTCATCCAGCTTCCACGGCTCGATCCCGACGTCGCCTCGCCCGGCGAGAACAACATGGCCGCCGCGGCCTGCCTGCGCACCGCGCTCGCACGCTCGGACGAGGCGTCGCATTGGACCGTCTGCGAGACGCCGGACGTTCAGGACGCCGCCTCCGACGCGCGGCTTCTCGAGCGCATCGTCGACGCCGCGCCCGACGCCGTCGCCGCGACGTGCTACCTTTGGAATGTCGAGCGCACCCTGTCGCTGCTGCGCCATCTCAAGCGTCGGCTCCCCGGTCTGCGCGCCGTTCTCGGCGGTCCCGACATCGCGCGCAACCACCCCGTCCTCGCCGATGCGCGACGCCGGCGCGGCGGCCCCTGGGACGTACTCGTCGTCGGGGAAGGCGAGACCGTCTTCCCGGCCGTGCTCCATCACGTACGCACCGGCGAACCGCCCGATTTCAGCGGCGTCGCGTGGCGGCTCCCGGACGGCGCCGTGCAGGAGGGAGTGCAGCCTCGACGCCTCCGCCCCCTCGTCGAGCTGCTGCCGTCGCCAGACGATCCCGCGAACCGTCCTGACGCCGCCGGCATGGCGTATCTGGAGACGAGCCGCGGCTGCCCGCTGCGCTGCGCGTTCTGCTGCTACAACATGCGCCGCACCTCTCTCTCCTGCCTCGCGCCGGACGAAGTCCGCAAGCGCATACGCATTCTCCGCGAACGCGGGGCGCGGGAAATCCGCCTCACGGACCCCACGTTCAACGCACATCCGCATTTCGACGAAGTTCTTGACGCTCTTGTGTGCGAAAACGGCGACCATGCGCTCGCGTTCTTCGTCGAAATCCGAGCCGACACGCTCACCGACGCCCAAGCGGCGCGCCTCGCCGAGGCCGGCGTGGCCGAGGCCGAAGTCGGCATCCAGAGCACCGACCCGCGCGTGCTCGCGCTGATCCACCGTCCGCTCCGCGAGGACCGCGTGCTGCGCGGCATCGAGGCGCTGCTCCGCCACGGGATCCGGCCGACGCTCGACTTCATGTACGGGCTGCCCGGGCAGGACGAGGGCGACGTCCGGCGCTCGCTGGAGTGGCTGGCGCGGTTCGGCGACCGCATCCATCCGCAATTCCTCCCGACGCTCCTGCTGCCCGGCACGGAGCTGCGCGACCGCGCCGCCGAGCTCGGGCTCCGCGCGCAGCGTCTGCCGCCGTATCGCGTGACGGCGACCGACCAGCTCGCCTCCCGGCAGCTCGCGGCGATCGAGTCGTGGGCGAACGACGCGCTCGGCGCCTTCGATTCGCCGACGCGCCGCTTCGTCGGCGCGCGACTGCCCGACCTCTTCGCCAGCCGCATCGCGCGCCGCCTCGACGGCGGCGGCGATCCGCCCGCGGTCGTCGCCCAGGCGAACCGGCAGGCGGTGGTCTTCTCCGGAGCCGACCTGTTCGAACAGCGCGAGGCGATCGCGCGAACCCTACGCCGCTGCGTCCGAGACGAACCGCACATCCTCTGGCAGTTCGTGCTCGCTCCCGAGACGGAGGAACCGCTCGATCTGCTCGACGATCTCGTCGCGGAACTGCGGCGGCTGCCCGGCCACTGGCTCGACCGTCTGGTCTCGCCTCCGGGGCGGCGTCGCCTCGCGGCGCGCCGGCTCTTCGTCAGGCTCCCGCGCGGTGCGCACGGAGATCCCGGCTGGGCCGAGGAGGCGGAAGCGCTGCTCGCGGAGCACTTCCACTAATAGAGAAATGGAGGTTCCATGACCACGATCCACTACGAAGGAAAACTTGCCGATCCCGCGAAGAAGGAAGCCTTCCTTGACGAAATCCGCATGTTTGCGGAGCGCATGTCGTTTAGAATCACCGAAATCGAAGAGCCGACTCTTTCCGGTGTTGTCTTGGGCGGGTGGGAGGGGATGGAGCCGATTCCGTTCATTTTCGATTCGGAGGGTGTGTTGCATTCCTTCTTCGAGGTGCTGCTCCACGATGCCGGATTCGGCACAATCGTCTCCGTGAAAACCCACTACGCCGGGGTGCGGGGGCATGTCGGGCTCTGCCGTCTCCTGCGGCATGTCCAGACCGCCTACATGCCCGACCTCAAGGTCTCCGACGAAAGCGAATTCTGGCAGCACCAGGACGAAGCCGCGCTGAAGGCGTATTTCGCGAGGCTCGATCGCTTCGCCGACGCCTTTGTCGACCATCTTCAAAACGACGTGGTCGTTGAGCCCGACGGTGGAGTCGAGTTGATGGTGCGGGGCATCGTCCAAGCCGCCGAAATGGCCCGACGAGGGGAGTCGAATCAAAGGGACGACGGGAGTCGAGGGCCCGCCATTCAGTAACCAGCCCAACGCGCAGACTACTCGATGGCGGGGGAATCATCGGGGTTCACGCTTTCGTCGCGTGTCGCATGGTCTATTAGTGCAAGCGAAAACGAATGTTGCTGGAAAATGCGATGAAAGCCCTGAAGGTTGACAATCTCCGGGGAACGGGCGCATACTCTCCACGGAACAGGAGGTTTAATGACTACGACAGCCGCAACTGTCGAAAAAGGAGCAATATGACACTCGACAAAATACCGCCGCCCCTTGAAAGGACGTGGGGGCGACCCGTAATGGCGCTTCTGTTGCTACTGCTCCCTTGGTCTCTTATTGTCTACTACTACATCACTGGGGTCTTCTTCGTCGCCCCTCTTGGGG
>JAAZAI010000193.1 GCA_012514445.1 Lentisphaerota bacterium | reverse complement strand
GGCTCGCGAGCGCCATGCAGGAGACCGTGCCCGCTGCGCAGATGACGGTGGCGGCGATCATCGTCAGCTTGAAGGCGCGCGCGACCCGCTCGAAATTGCGGGCGCCGTAGTTGAAGCCGACGATCGGCTGCATGCCCTGCGTCAGGCCGAAGACGGGCATGAGCACGAAGAGCAGGATGCCGTTGATGGTGCCGGACGCCGCGATGGCGACGTTGGCTGCGTGCGAATCCGCGGCCCACAGCCGGAAGGCGTGGTTGTAGCTGACCTGCGCCAGGCTGGCGATGAGGTGCAGGAAGAAGGGCGAAAGGCCGATCGCCAGCACGGGTCCGAGACGCGAAGCCCACAGTCGGATGTTGCGGACATGGAGTCGCACATGGCAGCGTGGACCGAGGAAATGCGCAAAGCCGTAGCAGGCGGAGAGGAACATCGCGATGTTCGTCGCCCAGGCCGCCCCGCGGATCCCCATCCCGAAGCCGAAGATGAACAACGGATCGAGGATCACGTTGGCGATGGCGCCGATCAGCATGGCGGTCATCGACTTGCGCGCGTTTCCCTCGGCGCGCATGAAGGCGCTCATCCCGAAGCCCAGATGGGAGAAGACGTTGCCCCAGAGCACGACGCGCAGATAGTCGTGCGCGTAGGGGATCGAGGCCGCGTTGCCGCCGAAGAGGACGATCGTCTTGTCGAGGAAGACAAGCGCGAGCATCGGGAAGACCACGAAGAGGAGCTTCAAGGCGATCCCCTGGCCCAGCACCTTCTCCGCTTCGTCGTGGCGGCCTTCGCCTAGGCGAATGGAGATCATCGCGCCGCTGCCCACGCCGAAGAGCACGCCGAAGGACGCGAGCACCATCATGTAGGGGAACGTCAGCGTCAATCCCGCCATCGCCTCCGTTCCGCAGCCCCGGCCGATGAACAGGCGGTCGACGACGTTGTAGAGCGCCATGACGGCGGAGCCGACCATCGCGGGGATGGACAGTTCCCAGAGCAGCCGGCCGATGTTCGCCGTTCCAAGTCGCTGGGTCTTTGGCATTGCGGGAGTGTCCTGCGCCTTCAATTCCGGACGATCTCGTAGAGGATCGTCGCCTCGCCGGCGATGGCGCCGGTGTCGGCGGTGAAGGCGAGCGTCGTCGCCGTGGCCCGCGCCACGACCACGCCCAGGCGCGTCCCGTCGGAGGCGAGGCGGTAGACCGTGCAGGCGGCGGGGTTGTCGAGGGTCAGCGCGATCTCCGCGCGGCCGCGTTGCACGAGGTGGGGCAGGGCGCCCCAGTCGAGCAGCGTCCGGCGCGCGCGTTCGGCGTAGCGGATGCCCGTGTTCTGCACGTCGGTCAGGTGCGTGAGCAGAAGCCGCGCGCTCGAAGCGCAAGGGCGGTCGTCGAGCGCGCTCACCCAGACCGTCGCCGGGGTGTCGAGGATGTTGACGTTCAGGCACCCCGCCTCGACGCCGCCGCCTTCGGCGAAGCAACCTGCCGTTCGGGGCGTGTCGATCACGAAGATCCCTTTGCCGGCGTTCACGCGGATCGCCCCGCCGCCGAACGGCTCGGATTCGACGAGCTGCCGGGCCTTCGCCGCGCCTTCGGGCGCGTAGGCGACGGCGGCGTCGAGGCTCCAGGCGGTGTCGCCCGGGGCCTGGTCGAGGGCGGTCTGCACGCGGGCCTTCCAGGCGACGTCGGACCAGCCCGGCGCCACGAACGGCATGCCGGAGGTCTGCGCCTCGGAGCCGGTGGCGCGCGGAATGACGACGGTCAGCGATTTGGCGAGCGGCTGGACGTCTCCGCGCAGGAAAAGGCAGAGCGACGCGCGTTCGGAGGCCAGCATCAGCGGGTCGTCGACGACGTTGAAATAGCTCAAGCGCGCGGGCTTGAACATCCCGTCGCGGCCGTGGCTGTAGGCGAAGCGCCAGAGGATGGACCAGTCCTGCAGCGCGCCGATCGCGCCGGTGGCGATGCCGCCGACGCCCCGATAGCGCCCGGGCGCGGAGTAGTTGTACTCCGAAATCGTGAATGGCCTGCCGGCGAGGCGCACGAAGGCGTTCGGCCGCATTCCCATCTCCGCGTTCATGAACGGGTTCGTGTTCGGGCAGCGGCTGGGCAGCGTCCAGGACTTTTCGAGGAAATGCGGATGGTCGATGTAGAAGTGGTCGTCCACGTAGTCGCAGACGTCCTGCCGGGGGATCTGTCCGCAGAGCGGATTGGTCCAGCCGTTGGCGTTCGTGATCAGCGCGCGGCACTTCAGTTCGTCGCGCACGAACGCGGCCATCTCGGCGGCCATGGCGGTCTCGATGTCGTTGAGGAACTGCAGATACGCGGCGGCATGGGCCCCGCCGCCGTAGATGTTTTCCGGGATCGTCTCGGGGACGTCGGCGTATCCCGCGGACTTGGCGCGCCGATCTGCGAGCCACCGCTTCCAGGCGGCGGCGTATTGCGGCAGTTCGCGCTGAGCGCCCACGAAGTTGCCTAGGTTGCCCTCGTTGACGAGCGACAGCCAGGCCAGCGCCGGCTCATCCGCGTAGCGACGGCCGGTGTGCGGATTCACGTGGTCGAGGAACTCGCGGGCGAAGGCCTTCCAGTTGGCCATCGCGCCGGCGTGGACGGCGCAGAGGATCTTGAAATGGTTCATCGGGATGCTGCCGTCGCGATCCTCGCCGATGCTGCGCCAGGGGATCGAGCGCGACACGAACAGATCCGTGGTGACATAGATGCCGTTGGTGATGCAGGCGGCCATGAGGGCGTCGAGCTGCGCGAAGCGCGCGGGGTTGGCGGCGGTCTTGTCGGGAGCGCCTTCGACGAGCAGGTTGTCGTGGTGGTGGAGCCGCACGGTGTTGTAGCCGATGCGGCGGAAGCGCGCCGCGAGCGTCGCGGCCTCCGCGTCGGAGAGGTAGTTGGCGCTGAAGCAGAGGTTGGCGCCGTAGAAGCGCTGGCGGACGCCGGGGAGATTTTCAAACGCGAAACCGCCGTCCTCCGCCACGACGCGGCCATGGAGCCCCGCCGGCGCGTGCCAGGGCACGAGGGTCGAGAAGTCCAGAGCCGAGCCCGGGGCGATGTCCAGACTCTGCCGCAGCGGGATCCAGTCTTCGCCGGCCGTGATCGTGACCGGCGCGTCGTGGACGAGGGCGAGGGGCTCCGGGCCCTTGAGCGCGAAGTCCACGGCGAACGTCTCGCCGCGCACGAGCTTGCTGTCCCCCGGCGGAGCGATGCGCAGGGTGAACGAGCTGCCGCCCCATTTTCGACTGTCTTGCAGCAGCACGAAGGTCGGCTCCTTGAAAGCCAGTTCGAGCGCGAATCCGTTGTCCGCCGGCCCCTCAATGCGGAATCGCCGGGTCCGCCCGATGAACAGGTGGATCTTCTCCGTCTGGATCTCGTGTGGCACGGCCCCGCCCGAGTCGTCGGCCGACCATGTGCCGCCGCAGATGCTCGAACTGGCGAGGTCGGCGGCGATGCTGATGGAGTCGACGTCGATCTCGGCCTCCGACTCGAACGCGTACCGGACCTGGACGGCGTCATCGTCGGCGCTTTGGGCTTCGATCTTTCCCCGGAGGGTCTGACCCTCGGCAATGTGGATGGCGAATGTGCCGGCGGGCTTGTCGGAAGTGGGGACGCCGGCCGACATGGAGCGCCAGTTGAAGGCGTGGACGACGGGCTTGAAGTGGACGGCTGGACGCGTCAGCGAGAGCCCGCCATCGACTTCGACCACGCATTCGGCGCCTTGGGCGCAGGCGGAGGCGATCGTGGCGACGAAGGCCGCGGAGGAGATGATCAGTTTTGTTCCGACGTTCATGAGTGGCGTTCCGGGGGGACGGGGTGGAATGGGGGCCTCGCGCATGTCTTGCGCCTGGGTGAACATCTGATGCTAGCACACCCTCGCCGCGCTTTCAAGCGAATGGGCGAATGGGCAAGTACCCGGTCAGTTTCTGGGGTGTCGCGAGTTGGTGCGGATGCGGGCTTGTCCTAAGCACGCCAGTGAGCGCAGTCTCTACTGCACCGGCCTGTCGAAGGGCTTGTCTTGCGCGGG
>JAAZAI010000025.1 GCA_012514445.1 Lentisphaerota bacterium | reverse complement strand
GTTGACCCGCGCCACCAGGCTCTTCTTCTGGATGCCCTTGAACCACGGATCTTCCCGCCAGCGCCACAGGATCGGCGACATCATGTTCGCCAGCATGAGGCTGTAGATGAGCTCTGGGAAGATGAACATCTCCATGTCCGAAAGCGTCATGGCCGAGGTGCGCCGCTCGAGGTCGATTTTAGGGTCGGTGGCTGGATTCATTCAAGACTCCCTGTCAAAAGTGTTCTTCGTCTGGCAAGTCCTTTGGGAGCGCGCCGATCGGGCGTCGCGGCCTGCCGCAAGCTGTCGCAATACCTTACACGATCATCGAGACGTCCGTCCAGCGGATTCAACTCACCGGAATTTCCCGGGTGAGTCAGGATCGTGACATGGTTTCGGAAAAGAAACTCATGCAAGCCCCCAGGTGAACATTCCCGTTTTCCTGATTTCAAATTCAATCCTTCAGGGAAGCGTCAGGGCGCACACGGCTTGTGTTTTTCATCAGGAACTCAGGAAATCAGGAAGGGACGGCCGTGTCGTGGAGTACGTGTTGCCGATTGTTGTCATATCGAATCAGCATTCGATTGCAACCGCCGTGTCGTCGATGCCACTTGCGCCGCGCGGATCAAGCCGACGAGGCCGAGCCCCCTGGGAACGCGGGGCTCCGCACCCGCCGTGTAGAAAATGCGAGTGCGGAGCCTCGCGATCCCAGCGCCCCGCACACCGCCGTGCAGTGTGGCGACCGGGGTTTGTTCCCGGGACCCTCGCGCTAACCTGCCAACCCCGGCGAATGACCGATTCCGACCGGTTGCGGTCCGGCGATCCGACCGATTGAGGTGCGGTTCTTTGGGTTGCTTCATAAAAATGGCTGTGCTATTCTTGTTGGCAGATTCTTGGAAAGATTTCTTTGCGGCTGAGGAGAAGCTACTGCATTGGAGGTTATGCAATGAGAAGAATAATGCTTCTTGTGGCTATTTACGTTATGACAGCCACCGCGTTGCTTCTTCCGGTAAAAAAACACGAAGTCGAGGCGCTGGCAGAAAACCTCTGGACTTCCGACGGCTGGTGGAAAAAACACCCCCCGTCTACTGGATGGCCCGTACATAGATGGGAGCGAAAGGAGTATGGACTCAAATGGGCCTGGCTCGTTGTGGATTCGGGCATTTCTTGCGATGACTGGTACGCAAAGGTCGATCCAATCTATTTTCTTTTTTATTGTTTTCTGGCGGCGATTCCTGGACTTGGTGTCATCTTGGTTCGAATTTGTCACTCCCTTAGCACCGCCGCGTAGCAGGCGCGCAGCCCCTCGCGGAAGACGTTGAAGTTGTAGCGCTCGTCGACGAGGCGGCGGCAGTTGGCCGCGAGACGGGCGCGCAGCGCGGAGTCCCCGGCGAGCGTCGCGACGGCCGCCGCGAAGGCGTCAGGCTCCGGGGGCGCGAGCAACGCCGTGGACTCGTCGAGAATGAGCCGGTTGGCCGGGTGGTCGGTCGCCGCGATCGCGCGAGAGACCTTCAGGTAGTCGAGCAGCTTGAGCGGCGTGTTCACTCCCGCGATGCGGGGCGAAAGCAGGATGTCCGCCGCCGCGAGATAGCACGGCAGCGCGTCCGGCGACCGCTTGCCGATGAACGAGACGCGCGCGTCGCAGCCGCGCTCGGCCAGCCACGCCCGCCACTGCGCGATTTCGGCGTCCGTGCCGCCGACGACGATGAAGCGCAGCCGCGCGTCGCGCGCGAGCGCCGGCGGCATGGCGTTAAACAGCAGTTCGATGCCCTGGTAGACGGCGAACGAGCCCACGTAGAGGGCGAGGATCTCGTCCTCGCCCCGCGCCATTTCCCGCCGCGCCTTCGCGACGCCCTCCGCGTCGGGCTCGACGAGCGAGGACGGGATGTCGCTGATGTGCCAGGCGGGCGTCCCGCAGCCCAGCGCCTCCACCTGCGCCACGAGCCCCGGACCCGTGCCGATCACGGCGTCCGCGTGGCGCATGACGAAGCGCTCCACGGCCGCGTAGGCGCGCATGACGAACCCGCGCTTGTAGCTTTTCGAATCCGAATGCTTCTCGAAGACCGCCCGGGCGCCGCGGAGGCGGGCCAGCAGCAGCGCGACGATCCCGCAGTCCTCCACCCCGTGCACGACGGCGTAGCGGCGGCGGCAGATCATGCCGAGCGCCTGGAGGAGCATGACGCCGTCGAACGCGAACTTCAGCGGCGAGGGGCCGATCGCGATGTCCTTCGCGAAGAAGAGATTCGGCGCGCGCACGATCCGCACGCCGGGGATCTCCCGGCGTTCGCCGATCGGGAGCGTCAGGAAATCGACTTCGTACCCGTTTTGCGCGAGGGCGGCGACGTCGAACCCGAGGCGGATCGGCGAGCCGCGCCATTGGAAGAACGGCTGCGAGGCGATGAAGAGGACGCGCGCCGGACGGCTCATGCGATGATCTCCACGGCGCGCTTCCGCGCCCAGGCGTCCGCCTTGAGAATCGCGTCGAGCGTGAGCGCCCCCGTCGCGGGGGGACACTCCCCGAGCACCTTTTCCACCGTCTCCCAGATGCCCGGAAGGCGCATGCGGCCTTCGAGGAAGGCGGCCACGGCGGCTTCGTTGGCGGCGTTCATCGCCGCCGGGGCGATGCCGCCGGCGGCGGAGGCGCGGCGGGCGAGGTCCAGGCACGGGAAGCGCGCGGGATCCGGCTCGCTGAAGTGTAGCGCGCCCGCCTGGGAGAGGTCGAGGCGCGGCAGCGTGGCGTTGCCCACGCGCTCAGGCCAGGTCATGGCGTACTGGATCGGCAGGCGCATGTCCGGCACGCCGAGCTGCGCAAGCTGGGCGCCGTCCGTGAACTCCACGAGGGAGTGGACGATGCTCTCGGGATGCACCAGCACCCCGATCCGGTCGACCGGGATGTCGAAGAGCCAGCGCGCCTCGAGGATTTCAAGACCCTTGTTCATCATCGTGGCGGAATCGATGGTGACCTTCGGCCCCATCTTCCAACGCGGGTGGTCGAGGGCCTGCTCGACCGTCACCGTCGAGAAGTCGAGATCGGGCCGTCCCGCGAAGGGGCCGCCGGAGGCCGTGAGGATGAGCCGGCGGATGTTCTCCTCGGCCGGTCGCCCCGGCGCCGCGCCGGGACGGTTGCGGACGCACCAGGGCGAACAGCCGGCGTCCTGGATCGCCTGGAAGAGCGCGCTGTGCTCGCTGTCGACGGGCAGCAGGTTGACGCCCTTCTCCGCGCAACGGCGGCAGACGACCTCGCCGGCGGAGACGAGCACCTCCTTGGTGGCGATGGCGACGTCGTGCCCGGCGTCGATCGCCGCCAGGACGGGCTTGAGCGCCGCCATCCCGACGATGGCGCAGACGACCAGATCGACGTCCGGACGCGAGGCGAGTTCGCAGAGCCCCTCGACGCCCTCGAGGACCTTCACGCCGGCCGGCGCCAAGTTCCGGGCGCGCCAGGCGGCCGCCGGATCGAGCAAGGCGATCGTGCCGATCTGGAATTCGGACGCCTGCTCGACGAGCCGTTCGACGCTGGACGACGCCGCGGCGCCGACCACGTTGAAGCGGCCCGGCAGGGACTTGACGACTTTCAGCGCGTTGCGCCCGATCGATCCCGTGCTGCCCAGTATGACGATGTTCTTCATCGGTTCGACTCCATAGAGAAAGGTTGTGATGGTCATTGTTTCCGCAACACGCAGGCGGCGGCGGGCTCGAGAAGCGTGCGGACGCCGCTGGCGCCGGTCGCCAGATCCGTGGCTTCGGCATGGTCGACGGCAAGCGGCATCGAACCGAAGTTCGCCAGCAGCAGATAGGTCCGCCCGTCGAAACCCGTGAAGACGGCGCGTCGCAGGCCGCCGGACATCGTCTCGAAAGAACCGCCCGGACTGGCCGCCGTGGCGCTCGCGTCCACGTCCGCCGCCGCCGCGTAGGCTTCGTCGAAGAGTACCTCCCCCGCCAGCCGCCGCCGCCATTCGTGCGAGGCCGTCAGGCAGAAGCGGTCCGCATACAACGAGCCCGGAATCGGAAAGCCGCGCCGTATCCTGATGTTCTGGTCGCGCTGCCGGACGATCTTGAGCGTCGCCTGCGGGGTCAGCGAAAACAGCGACAGGCATCCGTCGATGTTCAACCGGTCCGCGCCCGTGTCGTCGATCGCGTCCTTGCGGCGCGCGCCGGAGAGGAACGAGGTGCCCGACGGCGTCCAGAGGGTGCGGCGGAAGCGGTTGAAGACGTCGTTAGGCACAAGGCAGTTGAGGCTGTAGACGTCGTTGAGCGAGGCGTCCTTGATCATGCTCCCGCGCTGAAGCACGAGCAACGTCTTGCCGTCGGGAAGCGCGGCCGCCGCGGTCTGGAACCGCACGATCGGATACTGCCCCTCCCCTTCGCCGATCTGCCCGGTCTCGACAAGATCCGATTCCCCCGCGTAGAGGAAACCGCCGTCGAATGGCGCGACGGTGCCCCGCGACGCCCCGGCCATCGACAGATTGCCCTCGGCGAATCCGCTCAGATTCCCCTGCCACTCCGCCATGTCGCTGCGATCCAGCGGCACGCACAGCCCCGTCGTACCCTGCCCGCCCGCGCGGACCCACGAGCGCACCGTGCGCCCGGTCCTCACGCAGGCCGCGCCATGGAAGTCGTCCTGCCAGGCGACCGGCGCCGGCGCGGCGTCGCGCACGACGGACGGCAGCTTGAACTTGCGCCGCCAGTAGGCGCCGTAGGAAAGCGAGAGGATGTGATCGGACTCCAGGCGGAGCCCGTAGAAGAGGCTCATCCGCGCGAGCGGCGCCAGCCGACGCGAAAAGCAGGTGCCGTCGCGGCTGTACGCCATCTCCGCCCGCACCTGCGCGAGCCACCGTTTTTCAAACGCAGGGGCGTCCGCGTCGCCAAGCACGTCCGCCGCGAAGATGAACATCGGCACGGCGTAGCACTGGCAATAGGTGTATCGCGAGCGCGTGTCGCCGCCGATGCGCAGGAGCCGGCCGTCGGGAAAGACGAAGTTGCGCAGGATGCGCCACAGGTCCGCGGCATGGTGGAGGAACTCCGGCGGCGGCGTCTGGCCGCGTTCGCGGAAGTTGTACCAGGCCATCGCGAGGTTCGAGAGGCAGATCACGGAGTAGCCCACGTTCATGTAGCCGTGATGGTCGAGCGAATAGTTCTCCGTGAAATTCGCCCCGGCGTGGAGATCCTTCACCTTCAGCCCGCCGTAGACGACCTCGCTCTGCGCATCCGAGGGAACGCAGATGCCGGCGATCATGAACCGCGCCGCCTTCTCGAGCATCGCGTCGCGGTCCGGCGCGTCGGGGATGTCGAACGCCGTGCGGTAGAGAAAAGCGCCGCTCCAGATGTTGGACTCGGGATGGTTGCGCCCGGTGTGGCTCATGCCGGCCACGGGCTCGTACTCGTCGAGGATGAACTTCGCCTCGGAGAGGTGCACGTTGCGGATCATCGCGCGGTCGTCGTCCGTCAGCCACGGCTCCAGCGCGTTGATGCCGTGCGCCGCGCGCTCCAGTCCCAGAACCGCGATCCAGTGGTTGCCCCAGTGCTGCCCGTCCGTCGCGGCGACGCGGCCGTTGCTCTTGTGCGTCGCCAGCGCGTAACGAAGAAAGTCGATGGCGTACGTCCGGATCGCCTCGCGCGTCATCGCCGGACGAAGCGCCTCCAGATCCGGCGCGTCCGCGAGCACGGCCAGCGCCGCGGCCACGTTTAGATTGCTCTGGATCGGCCAGTGCGCGCTCTCGCCCGTGCCGTAGAACCGATAGCTCGGATCGAAGGGCGATGTCCGGGTGCAACCGGGCAGAGCCGCGAGCCAAGGCGCCATGAGGCGCAGATAATCGGACGATGCGATGGCTTTCATTTTCTTAGGCCTTCCTGCTGCGAATTCAGGCGCCAAGACGCCTTCTGCGCTTCGACGGATCATAGAGGTTCAGCGCGCCGTAGTCGACGCCGGCAAGTTCGACGACGTCCTCGAAGTAGCGCCAGTTCCCGAACTCCTCGGGATAGTGCAGATCCAGCGAGAACGCCACGACCATCCCGCGCGCGGCGGCGCCGCGCAGCAGCGCCACGTCGTCCTGCAGTTGCGGATAGTGCGCGTTGATCTCGATCCCCATCCCGGCGCGGTGCAGCCGGTCGAGGGTCTCGTCGATCAATTCCGCCGGGAGCGGCTTCTCCGGCGTCGAGTGGGCGCGCAGATGGCGCAGCGGATGGCCGATGATGTCGGCAGGCAGGGCGATCATCCGGTCGATCTGGTTGAAATGCCGCTCGATCCACTTCTCCGGCTCGCCGGGATTGTGGTGGATCGAGGCGATCACGATGTCCATCGCGCCGAGGGCGGACTCGGGCACGGCCAACCGCCCCGCGCGGTCCGCCTCGATCTCCATGCCCAGAAAGAAGCGCGCGCCGTCGCGAAAGCCCCGTCCAAACTCGAGATAGGCCTCGATGCGGCGCGCAGTCTCGCCCGAGGCCGCGAAACCCTCGAGGGTCGCGCGTTCGTCGTACCAGGCGTGCGGCCAGCTCCGCGACGGGTCGGGGATGGCGATGGAGAACGCATGATCCGTGATCGCGAAGCTCGCCCAGGCCTCGGGCTCCCGCTCGAACGCCGCGCGATACCGCGCGATGGACAGCCCCGGCGTGGGGCAGAACGAGAAGCGCGGATGGCCTCCCGTGTGGTTGTGCCAGCTCGCCCAGGGCCGCGAAGGCTTGCGATCGGGCCGGATGCCCCGGTAGACGAAGTCCTGCTTGCTCATCGCGCCGCGCCTCCCATCGCCTTCAGAAACGCGGCGGTGTAGGCGAGACAGCTTTCGGCTTGCTGAAGCGAGAACGATTCGTTGGGCGCGTGGATGCGATCCCGCTCGAGCCCGAAGCCCACGAGCAGAGGTTCCGCCCCGGCCGCCGCCGCCAACGCGCCGATGACGTGGATCGACGCGCCCTCGTAGCGCACGACGGCTCCGCGCGGATCCATCTCGCCCAGCACCTGGCGCGCGGTCGCGATCGCCGGCGAATCCAACGGCACGCGCAGCGCCTCGGCGCCGGGCTCCAGAAAGATCATGTCGAGGCGCAAGCCGGGCTTGACGCGCGATTCCATATGGCGGCGGAGCGCGGCGACGCAGCGCGACGGCGTCTGCCCCGGCACCGTGCGCATCGAGAGCTTCACCTCCGCCCAGGCGGGGATGATCGTCTTGCCCCCCTCCCCCGCATACCCGCCGTGGAAGCCGTTGACCTCGATCGTCGGCAGCAGCCGGCCGCGGATCTGGGGCGCAATCCCCCGCGTGCCGCCCACGGGCGGCACGCCGGTCTCCCGCCGGTATGTCGCCTCGTCGAAGGGCTCTTCCATCACCAGGGCGATTTCCTCCGTCGTCGCTTCGCGCATGCCGTCGGCGAATCCCTCCACGGCGATCGAGCCGTCTTCGCGGTGCAGCGAAGCGACGATGGAGGCCAGTTCCGCGACGGGGTTCGGGGCGAGCCCCCCGTGAACGCCGGAATGCAGGTCGTGGTCGGGCCCGTGAAGCCGGAAGGAGATGCTGCTCACGCCGCGAAGTCCTGCCGTGATGGCCGGGCGCCCATCCGGCGCCAGCGAGGTGTCCGCGACCATCAGCACGTCGGCCTTGAACCGAGCCGGATCGGCGGCGACGATCTTGATGAGCGAGGCGGAGCCGCACTCCTCCTGGCCCTCGAGGACCAGCACGAGGTTCGGAATCGGCGCTCCGGATTCGAGGCAGGCGCGCATGCCCTGCAGCGTCCACCAGACCTGCCCCTTGTCGTCCTGCGCGCCGCGCGCGTAGACGCGGTCTCCGCGCAGCGTCGGCTCCCAGGGATCCGTGTCCCACAGCTCGAGCGGATCGGCCGGCTGCACGTCGTAGTGCCCGTAGATCATCGCCGTTTTCGCGGCGGGGTCCGGACTCCGCCACGTGGCGTAGACGACCGGAGGGACGTCGGGTGCGCCGAGGAACTCGACCTCGAACCCCAGCGCCGCGAGCCAGTCGCGCAGCCAGGTCGCGCAGTCCTGGCAGTCGGCCAGATGCGCAGGATCCGTCCCCACGGAGGGGAAGCGGAGGAAGTCGTACCAGCCGGCGAGCGCCTGCGCGCGGTTCTGCTCAAGCCATCGTTCCATCTTCATCTCCATCGTTGTGCACAACCGCCACTCGGGGTTTCTTTGATAAAAGCG
>JAAZAI010000192.1 GCA_012514445.1 Lentisphaerota bacterium | reverse complement strand
GATCCTGCGTGATGGTCGTCTGCGGCGGCGTGGCGTAGCGCGAATACAGCTTGTTCTCCGAGGCGACGAGCGAAACCTCGTCGGGGACGCGCTTGTTGAAGAGCGAGAGGGCGTAGGTCGCGATGATCCCCGCGCTGCCGCCGGGGCAGAACAGACCGTCGATCCCCAGCTTCAGCATCCGGCCGATGACTTCGAGATACTCGGCGTCTTCGCCGCAGAGATGCACGAGCGAATCGGCGGCGGGAAGGCCGCGCCGCGCCAAGGCGTCGAGGACGGCGGCGCGCCGGACGTCCGCGTTGCCGGTGCCGGGAGCGCCGTGGATGACGCACCCGATTTTCCGCACCCGCGCTCGTGCAGGCAGCCGACGGCCAGGTCCATGCCCTGCTTCTCGTCGGAATGCACGGAGAAGACGTTGCGGGAGCCGGGCGCCGCCTCGCGGTCGATCAGCACGAGCGAAGGCGGGAAGCGCACGCCCCAGTCCTTGAAGGCCGCGGGATCGGCGCCGATCGCGACCGCGCCGCAGAACTGGAGGCTTTCGAGGCGGTCCAGGTTGTCGTCCGGCAGCACCTCGATCCGAAACCCGCGCCCCGGCAGCACCGCGGTCAGGGCCATCATCACCATTTCGAGACAGTTGCGAATCGGATAGATCTCGTTCCGGGGGAGGATGATCACGACGTTGCGCTGCCGCGCGGGGAGGCGCGGGTGGTAGCGATGCTTGCGGGCCAGCGCGAGCACGCGCTCACGCACCTCGCGCTTCACGTTCGGATGATGGCTGAACACGCGCGAGACCGTCGCCGGCGACACGCCCGCCAGATCCGCTAATTCCTGCAATTTCATTGAAAGACTCCCGCTGGCTATTTCGGCCTCTCACTGTACCAGCGCGAATCCTGGAAATCAACAGCGTTTTCACCAATGTTTTCAATGAATCGAGCATGAATGGGCTTGCCCCGCCCGTGGATCATGCTAACATGAAGGGCGTTTCAACTGATCCGGTTGCGACAGAACCATCCGAGAGGAAGCAGAACATGCGGGCGACAGAGCACGACGTGGTTTTCGAAGCCGTCGAAGAGGATGCAAAAATGACGAAGAAAATCAAATTTGGCGTTTGCGGAATCGGCCGGATCGGGATCCAGCATTGCCAGTTCTTTTCCCAGGATCGGGATCGCTATGAACTGACGGCGCTGTGCGATCTCGATCCTGCGCGCGTCGAAGCCGCGCAAGCGGAATTCGGCGGCAGAGGCTATACGGACTTCGCGGAATTTCTGGCCGATCCGGAACTGGAGCTGGCGATCATCGCCACGCGATCGCTGGATCACGCGCGGAACGCCGAACAGGCGCTTGCGGCCGGAAAGACGGTCCTGTTGGAAAAACCGATCGGCGTGACGGCGGAGGATTACCGCATCCTCCAACGACTCGTCGGAACGCATCCTGGTCAACTCTTCTTCGGTCACAACCACCGCTTCGAGCCCGCCTTCAGGAACACGCAGGCGATCCTCGCCCAGGGGTTGCTGGGAAACGTCCACGTCATCAAACTCTGCAAGCATCACCCCTTCATGCGCCGGAACGACTGGCAGATGCGACTGGACTGCGGCGGCGGCCAGCTCAGCGTCTGGGGGCCTCATCTCCTCGATCAGGGTTTGCAGCTCCTCGGCGCGCCCGTCCGGGAAGTCCGGAGCGACCTCCGGCGCATCTTGACGCCCGGCGACGCCGACGACCACGTCCACATCACGCTGGTGGGCGAAAACGACGTGGTCGCCGAGTTGGAGATCAGCAACGCCGTGGCGTTGCCGGGGCCTTACTGCACCCTTTACGGGGATCGCGGCGCCTTGCGCTATGACCAGGATCAGAAAACGATCCATCTCAAATATCTCGACCCGAACTTCCAGTGGCCCGAAGCCAGCGCCCAGGCGGAGACGCCCGCCCTCTCCCAGGGCATGTGTGCCGAACGCGAACTCCCCTGGATCGAGGAAACGCGACAAGTCATGCCCGCGACGAGCCTGTGGCACCAAGTCGAAATCGAAATGGTCCGACACCTCTTCAATGCGCTCCGCCAGAACATCCCCTTCCCCGTCAAGAGCGCCGAGGCGCTGGAGGTGGTCCGAATCACTGAAATCGTCAAACGGCAAAATCCGCAATTCCAGTGGGTCGGTTGAAACATCGGAACGGCACGCAGATGAATAAAATCAAAATCGGCCAGTTCGGCGTCAGCCACGAACATGCGGCAGGAAAAATCGCGACCCTGCGCAAAATGACGGATGCCTTCGAGATCGTCGGCGTGGTCGACGACCGCGCCACCCGCTCCGTCCGTTTCGCGGGCGACAACCTCGCACCTTACGAGGGATTGAAATGGATGACGGAGGAGGAACTGTTCAGCGTTCCCGGCCTTCAGGCCGTGACCGTCGAGACTCCCAACGACGATCTCGTCCCGACCGCCCTTCGCTGCATGGAACGCAATTTGGCGATGCACATGGACAAGCCGGCGGGGTACGATCTCGTGCGTTACGACACGCTTCTGCGCGGGTGCGAGTCCCGCGGGATCCCCTTCCAGATCGGCTACATGTTCCGCAACAACCCGGCGTTTCAGTTCAGCCTCGAGGCCGTCCGAAAAGGCTGGCTGGGCGACATCTTCGAAGTCCAGGCGAACATGAGCCACAATTATGGCGGAGAGGCCTACCAGCACTATCTGGGACGACTCCAGGGCGGGATCCTCTTCAACCTCGGCTGCCACCTCATCGACTTCATCGTCGCCCTGCTGGGGAAGCCCGAGAAGGCAACGCCGTTTCTCAAGTCGACTCCAGGCCTTCCCGATTCCATCAAGAACAACGGGCTGGCGATTCTGGAGTATCCCCATGCCACGGCGACCGTGCGCGCGTGCAGCCGCGAAGTGGGCGGACTCGAGCATCGCCGTTTGAAGATCTGCGGCACGAAAGGGACGATTGATCTCAGTCCGCTGGAACGTTTCGACGGACAGCCCTTGCAAATGCAGATGGCCTTGCTCGAAGGCAATGCCGACTATGCCGCCGGAACCCATGTCGTCGATTTCGGAATCAAGCGAGACCGCTACCAGGACCAGCTTCTCGAACTGGCGGCCATCATCCGCGGCGAGATGAAAAACCCCTACAGGCGTGAACACGACGTTCTCGTTCACGAAGTCGTCCTGGCCGCGGCCGGATGCAGCGCCTTGCACACGATACGCCACACATGAAGACGGCGCGCTCGGAGATCGCGCCCTACCCGTAAATGACCGCTAAACGGGAGCCAACAAGGTAGGGCGGGCTCTCCGAGCACGCCGCCCGCAAGAAGCCTGATGCACCATCTCAAAGGAAAACCATGCACGCAATACTCATCGACCCCGACAAGCGCCTGACTTGGAGCGAAGTCCCCGATCCCATCGCGAAGGCGGACGAAGTCCTGATCGAAATTCATGCGGCCGCGCTCAACCGCGCCGATCTGCTCCAGCGCGATGGGCTGTATCCGCCGCCACCGGGCTGGCCCGAGTGGATGGGTCTGGAAGTCGCCGGCGTCGTTTTGCAGGCGCCCTCGGATTCACGATGGAAGATCGGAGACAAGGTCTGCGCGCTCCTCGGCGGCGGCGGGTACGCCGAGCGCGTCGCCGTCCCCGCCGGCATGGTGCTGCCGGTGCCCGAAGGCTTGTCGATGGCCGAGGCGGCGGCGATCCCGGAGGCGTTCGCCACGTCGTATCTCAATCTCTGCATCGAAGGCGGCATGCGGCCGGGCGACACGGTCTTCATCCAGGCGGGCGCCAGCGGCCTCGGCATGGCGGCGATCCAGCTCGCCAAGGCGAAGGGCGCGAAGGTGGTCACGACGGTCGGCTCGGACGAAAAGGCCGCGTTCGTGGCGCGCCTGGGCGCTGATGTGGTGATCAACCACCGCAAGGAGGACGTCGCGGCCGCGCTGGCCCGCCATCCGGTGGACGTGGCCATGGACTGCGTGGCAGGCCCCAACCTCGGCAAGTGCCTGGCCACGATGGCGCGGGGCGGCCGCTGGGTCGTCATCGCCACGATGGGCGGGCCGATGTCCGAAATCAACATGAACGACTTCTTCAAACGCGGCGTGAAGTTGATCGGCAGCACACTGCGAAGCCGGAGTTCCGAAATGAAGGCGCGAATCCTGGCGGAGCTTGAAGCGGCGTTGTGGCCGGACCTTGCGGCGGGGAAAATCAACGTTCACGTCCACGTGACCGTTCCGATCGAGCAGGCGGAGGCCGCGCAGGCGGTCCTGAAGAACCAGGAGAACCTCGGCAAAGTCGTGCTGACGGCCAGATAGGGGCCAGGATACTTTGTCGCGAACTTTGTCGAGCTTTGTCGAATCAACACGAACGGGAGGTCGGGGATGCAATTTGAAAACAAGGTGGCGATGATAACCGGCGCGGCTTCCGGCATGGGACTGCTCAGCGCGCAGAAACTGGCAGAGGAAGGCGCGAAGGTGGTGCTGACCGACGTGAACGCCGACGCGGTCGCCGTTGCCGCCGACGCGATTCGGGGAAATGGAGGGGATGCCATCGGCATCCCCGTGGATGTTCGCGACTACGGACAGGTCGAAGCCGCCGCGACCGCGGCTTTGGAAAAATTCGGACGCATCGATCTGCTGCTGAACTGCGCCGGCGGCGCCGAGGGTCGCATGCTCAAATGCGGGCTGCCGTTCCACGAGATGCCCATCGAGGTGATCGACTGGGGGCTGGACGTCAATTTGAAGGGCGTCGTGTATTGCTGCCGGGCCGTGCTCGGCACGATGATCCAGCAGAAAAGCGGCGTGATCATCAACCTTGGATCGGTCACGGGAATTCAGGGCGACGGGTACGGAGCGGTGAACTACAGCGCGGCGAAAAGCGGCATCATCGGGCTCACGAAGTCCATCGCGCTTTGCGGCGCCCCGCATGGCGTGCGCTGCTGCTGCGTCTCGCCGGGCCCCGTGCTGACGCGTCCCGGCATGGCCAACATGAAGACCCGCCTGGGCCGCGCCGCCGAGCCGATCGAGGTCGTCAACCTGATCCTCTATCTCTGCTCCGACAAGGCCGCGTTCATCACCGGCACCAACTATCTCATCGACGGCGGGCGCACGATCGGGGGCATGGATTGAGAGTATGTGAGCGTGGGGGGTAGAGAGGGTGTGGGAGTGTGAGTGTGGGGGTATGGTAGGTGAGGTGTGTCTCACTTTTCCTAATCCTAATCGTAATCGTAATCACAATCTTGCCATCAGGCTTCATTAACAGTACAGTCTACTCATGAAAACAGTGTTTGACCAAAAAAAGTACGACCAATCAACCGATTACGGAACAGGCCCCGCAGGGGCGAGCGATTAGGATTACGATTACGATCACGATTTTGACCCCCACACTCCCATACTATGCAGACTCGCGTTGCCATCCTCAAAGACACCTCGAAGCCCATGATGGGCCTCCATGCCCTGCACGTCGCCTTTCGGGGCCTTCCGAACGTCGAGGTCGTGGCGCATGTCGATTCGAATCCGGCCGAGATCGAGAAGAAGATGGCCGCGACGCAGGCGAAGCGACATTATCTCGACTTCGAGACGATGCTCGACCAGGAGCATCCCGACATCGTCGTGCTCTGCTCGCGTCATCCCGGCGATCATTTCGCGCCGATCCGGGCCGCCGCCGAACACGGCTGCCATGTCTTCTGCGAAAAGCCGATGACCGCCGACTTGCGCGAGGCGGACCGCATCGTGGAACTCGTGGAGAAGCACGGCATCAAGCTCTGCGTCGCGCATCCCGCGCGATATTCGCTGCCGTACCTGACGATGAAGGCCATGATCGAACGCGGCGACATCGGCACGCCGGTCACCGCCTATGGACGGGGCAAATGCGACCATCGCGGCGGCGGCGAGGACCTGATGGTTCTCGGCACCCACATCCTCGATCTGCAGGCCTTCCTCTTCGGAGAACCGCGAAGCGTCTGGGCGGATGTGAAGACGCAGGGACGCCCCATCGCGCCCGAGGATCGCAGCAAGACGATGGAGCCGATCGGCCCGGCGGCAGGCGACGACATCTTCGCCTGCCTGGAATTCTTGAACGGCGTTCGCGGCGTTTTCGAGAGCCGGCGCGGGCTGGCCGGCGTCTCGCAGGGCGTGGTGCAGATGGGTCTCGCGGTCGCCGGCACGGAGGGGATGCTGTCCATGCCCTTCAACGACGCGGCGGAACCGGTCTGTCGGCTTCGCCGCAGCCGCACGTCGCCGCCACTCGCCTGGGGCGTCGACTACGAGGACGTGCCGCTCGTGGAGACGCGCGCCACGCCCGGCGCCGAACCGCTCGATTTCTCCTTGTGCGGTCAGCCGGACATTCCATCGGCGCGTTTCTTCCTCGAAGCGAATCGCTTCGCCGTGCTCGATCTGATGGAGTCCATCGCCGAGAATCGACAGCCCGTCTCGAACGTCTACACGGCAAGAGCCACGTTGGACATGATCTGCGGCATCTATGCCGCGGCGTTGAAACGCAGGACCATGACGATCCCGCTCAAGAACCGAAACCACCCTCTGGGCAGCTGAGGCGCCCGCGCGCTGTGGACATGAAATCTTTACGTGCGCCCCGCCCTACCAGGCGCTGACGCAGTCCTCGACGATATGCTCCGCGAGTTCTTCGGCGGCGCGGGGCAGGCAGCGCTGGCGCGCGGTGATCACGTCCGTGCCGCGCACGAACGTGTCGTCGCCCTCGCGGACCGCCTGCAAGAGGATGGCCTTGTCGGGGTCGGCGGGGTTGAGATCCGTGAACGTGCTCTGGGCCCGCAGCACCATGCGGTATTCCTCGGAGACGCTGCTGCGGCTCCGGTTGTAGCGGATGGAGTCCTGGCGGTAGCCGACCACGACGACGTCGAGCCGGGAGCCGGCTCGCTCTTCGGGCACGATGCGCAGCGTGCCCTCGCGCTGGATCTCCTTGATCAGCGCCTGGGTCAGCGCGATTTCGACGCCCGGCTGGCCCGATTCGTTCCGGACGTTGGGCACGTAGACGTCGCGCAGGTTCTCGGAGATCGTGCTCCCGAGCTGGTAGTGGCCGCAGCCGGCGAGCAGCGTCAGCGCCATGGCGGCGGCGAAAAGGAGCTTGCGGTGGAACGACGGGGTCATGGGGCCTCCTGGTTGCGAAAGAAGGATCATTTCGACGCGTCGGCCCCGGACGGGCCGGCGAGCGTCTTGAGCTGGGCGACGCGATCGCGCACCCACGGCGCCTCGGCCGATGCCGGGCAGGTCGCGAGGAACTGCTCGTAGGCGATGAGGGCGGCCTGCGGGTTGTCCCGGATTCGATCGTAGAATTCGGCGCGCTCGAAGAGCATCGTCGCCCGGCGCCGCGACAGCTCGGCAATCTGCTTCGAGGCCGTCTCGGCCATCGGGTGCCGCGGATCCTCCCGGTAGGCGCGGGAGAGCGCGGCCAGCGCGTGGTTGAGGGAGCGCTCGTCGCGCGGGAATTTCTCGGAGATCCGGTAGCGGCAGGCACCGGCGCGGTAGAGGGCGTCGAGGCGCAGGCCGCTCGCGGGGTAGCGGCTCGCCAGCGCGTCGTAGGCGACGATCGCCTCGGCGTCCATCCCCTCGGATTCGTAGGCGGAGCCTTCGAGCATCATGCACTCGGGGGCCCGGCTCCATTCGGGCGCGTTGCGGACGATGTGGCGGAACATCGAGGCGACGAGTTCGACGTCGGGAGAGGAGAACCAGCCGCCGCCGAGCTTGTCGCGCAGGGAGTTGGCGACGGCGAACTGCTGCTCGACGACCTTCTGGTACCCGAGGCCGTTGACTTCGGCGCCGCTGGCGTAATGTTCGATGAAGTACTGGTATTCGCGGAACGCGGCGACGAGGTTGCCCGCGGCCTCGTGGAGCGCCGCGACGCCGAGCTGCGCCTCCGCCGCCTCGGGCGCGTCGCCCCATTCGTGCACGAGCGCGTCGTAGGCCCTGCGGGCGCCGCGCTGGCTCCCGGCCTTCTCGAGACGGCTGGCGTGGGCGAGCTGCTCGGCCGCCGTGTCCTTGTCCGGACGGCCGAACCAGAACCGCGGCTCCTTGAGCTCGGGCGCGGCCGCCTCGTCGCGGTCCAGGCCGTAGCCGTCCGCGTCGCCCCCGGCCGCCGCGCCGCGCGAAGCGGGCATGCCCGAACGCGCCCAGACGCCGGGCGCGAACGACAGCAGGATGGCGCCCGCCGCGAAAAGCCCCGGCAGCGTCTTGAATGCTCTTGCTTCTGAAGCCATGTTTTTCATATACTCGAACGCCGTGGATGCCCGAAGGCCTGGAACGTTCCAGCGGCGCATCCGCACCCAGCCCGGCGACAGCTCAGAAGACTACCAAAAACACAGAAGACTTGAAACATGAAAAAGGTGCTCATCCCGACCAAGCTCGACGCGGTGGCGTCTGAACTCCTCAAGAAGAACGGCGGCTACGTGGTCGTGCAGGACGCGAAGACGGCCCTCCCGGAGCTGGCGGCCGCCCATGCGGACGCCTACGCGCTGATCGTCCGCAGCGAAAAGGTCGGGCCCGAGATCATGAATCTGCTCCCGGCCCTCAAGGTGGTCGTCCGCGCCGGCGCGGGGTATGACAACATCGACATCAAGGCCGCGCGGAAGCGCGGCATCGACGTGATGAACACCCCGGGCGCCAACGCCAACGCCGTCGCCGAGGAGGTCGTGGCCCTCATGCTGGCCGACGCCCGCCACGTGGTCGAGGCGGACGCCTCCACGCGCGCCGGCGGCTGGGAGAAGAACAAGTTCATGGGCCGCGAGATCACCGGCAAGACGATCGGCATCGTCGGCCTCGGCAACATCGGGCGCCTCGTCGCCAAGCGCCTCGAAGGCTTCGAGTGCCGCATCCTCGGCTACGACCCGCTCGTCCCCGTCGAACGCGCCGCCCAGCTCGGCATCCAGAGCTGCGACCTCGAGACGATCTTCCGCGAAAGCGACGTCGTCACGCTGCACATCCCCGAGAACGCCGAGACGCGCGGCTGCGTCAACGAGAAGCTGCTCGGGCTCATGAAGCCCGGCGCCACCCTCGTCAACTGCGCCCGCGCCGGCATCGTCAACGAAGCCGCCCTGCGCGCCGCCAAGGCCGCCAAGGGCATCCGCTTCCTCAACGACGTGTATCCCAAGGACGCCGAGGGCCCCAAGTCCGTCGCGGACATCGCGGACATCATGATGCCGCATCTGGGCGCGAGCACGTTCGAGGCCAACGAGAACGCCGCGCGCCGCGCCGCCGAGGAGCTCATCGACCTCGACGAGAAGGGCATCACCAGCTACATCGTCAACCGCGACATCCCCCAGGGCCTCGACCCCTCCTTCTGCGACCTCGCCTGCACGCTCTCCGCCCTCGCCCGCGGCCTCCTCGGCAAATCCGCCGTCATCAACCGCATCGAGACGAGCTTCTACGGCAACCTCGCGCAGTACGACAAGTGGCTCATGCTCTCCCTCTTCAGCGGCATCTGGGAGGACATCGACCGCTCGACCGACTACGCCCTGGCGCTCAAATGGCTCGCCGACAACCAGGTCCAGTACGTCAACCGCGAAGTCGACAGCTCCAAGCACTACGACAATTCGATGACCATCGACCTCTTCGGCGTCAACGACCGCAAGGAGGTCGTGCACGCCAGCGTCCGCGGCACCCTCGCCGAGAACCAGAAGATGATCGCGCGCATCGACGAATTCGACCGCCTCTACTGGGTCCCCTCCGGCAACGCGCTCTTCTTCGAGTACAAGGACCGCCCGGGCGTCATCGGCGTCATCGGCCGCATGCTCGCCGATGCCGGCGTGAACATCGAGGACATGCGCAACCCGCACAATCCGACGACCGGAAACTCGCTCGCCGTGCTCAACGTCAACCGCCAGATCGAACCGGAAGTCCTCGACAGCATCGCCCAAGCCGTCTCCGCCACCGTCTGCCACAGCGTCGTCCTGCCGTAGACTAGCCACTAGCGACTAGCCACTAGCGACTAGCCACTAGCGACTAGCGACTAAAAAAAGACCAACCGGAGAGGGGGGTAATCGCCTTTCCGGTTGGAAGAGCTTCGTGGTGACTCCGCTCTTTGTGTTGGTTTGTGTGTTGTGCTGTGTGCATCCCGGCAACGCTCGTCGCTAGGGATGTCGCGGTACCGTTGCCTTTTGGGAGTGCGTTTTGAAGAATAGCCGAAAAGGGCAGGAAGAGTCAACACAAAAATGATGGTTTCTCACCGGAATTCAATCGCTACAGGAAAGGCCGATCGCCTCGCGCTTTCCTGGTTGCATTGTTGTGCAACGCTAAGCTAAAATTGCGGACATGAACGACGACGAACTGCAAGCAGGCGCGAAGGTCATGAAGGCGCTGGCGAGCCCCGTGCGATTGAAGCTCGTGGACGAGCTGAGCCGCGGGGAGCGCTGCATCTGCGAACTCCAGCCGCTCTTTCCCAAAGACAAGTCCACCCTCTCCCGCCACATCGCCGAGCTCCGCAACGCCGGCATCGTCGCCGAGCGCCGCGAAGGCGTGCGCTGCTACCTCAGGCTGCAGACGCCCTGCATCCTCAAGATATTCGACTGCGCGCTCGGGGTCATCCAATCCGAAGCGCGACGTCACGTCGCCCTCGCCGAAAGCGCGAGCCAGCGCCACTCCCCCTCCTGAAGGAGAACTTCGCCATGATCCACGTTCAGATCCTCGGCACCGGATGCCCCAAGTGCAAGACGCTCTTCGCCAACGCCGAGGCCGCGGTCAAGGCCGCCGGCGTCGAGGCCGTCGTCGAGAAAGTCGAGGACATCCAGCAGATCGTCAAGCTCGGCGTGATGATGACGCCCGGCGTCGTCGTCGACGGCAAGGTCGCCAGCTCCGGCAAGGTCCTCTCGGTCGACGAGATCGCCGCGCTGCTCACGACCGCCGCCACGGGCGTCCCGGCCGAAGCGCCCGCCAAACCCGTGGCATGCGCCTGCGCCCCGGGCTGCGGCGCGGCCGCCTCCCTCTGCCGCTGCCGCGCCGGCGCGAAGAAGGCCGTCGCGCTCCTGCTGCTCGGGTTCGTGGCGGCCAGCATCGCCGTGGTCGTCTCGCGCGAAGTCAAGGCGGGGCGTTCCGCTCCGGACGCCGGAGCGGCCGTCGAGGCCCCCGCGGCCGAAGGCGTGCTGAGCGTCTACTACTTCCACGCCACGCGCCGCTGCCAGACGTGCAACAAGATCGAGGCGCTCGCGCGCGAAGCGGTCGAAACAACGTACGCCGGCGAGATCGCCGGCGGCCGCGTCGTCTTCAAATCCCTCAACATGGAGGAGCCGGAGAACAAGCGCTTCATCGAGGCCTTCGGCCTCGTCAGCAACACGGTCGTGATGCAGAAGGGCGAGGCCTTCGAGAAATTCGACGCCGTCTGGGACCACGTCGGCGATCCCGCCGCCTTCCATGCCTACATCCAGGCGGGCGTGGCCAAGTTTCTGGGGATGTGATCCGATGCCCCCGCTCATCGCGCTCGGAACGGCGTTCTGGCTCGGGGTGCTGACGAGCATCAGCCCCTGCCCGCTCGCCACCAACATCGCGGCCGTCAGCTTCACGAGCCGCAAAGTCGGCAACGTCTCGCGCGTGCTCGGAGCCGGTCTGCTCTACACGCTCGGCCGCATGACGGCCTACGCGCTGCTGGGCTTCGTCCTCGTGCGGGGCCTGCTCGCCGCGCCCGCCATCTCGCACCTCCTGCAGAAGTACCTGAACCTCCTCATGGGCCCGCTGCTGATCCTCGTCGCGATGGTGCTGCTGGACCTGCTCGACTTCAAGCCCGGCGCGGCACCGCCGTGGGCGCCGGCATGCAGGCCCGCGTCGAAAAGGCGGGGCTGGCCGGCGCCTTCCTCCTGGGGTTCGTCTTCGCGCTGGCGATGTGCCCCGTCTCGGCCGCGATCTTCTTCGGCAGCCTCCTGCCG
>JAAZAI010000024.1 GCA_012514445.1 Lentisphaerota bacterium | reverse complement strand
TGTTGAGTTGACTTATTAAAATCTGGATTCGCCTTCCTCCGCGATCTCCGCACCTCCGCGTTGCTCCCATCCCACTTCTGGATTCACCTTCCTCCGCGATCTCCGCGCCTCCGCGAGGTTCCTCAACAAGCCGCCGTCGTGGCAGCGGCCGCCGCGTCGCGGAACGCGATCGTCGCGCCGCGTTCCACCGTGAACGCCGCGACGCCGGTTCTCGGATCGAAGTCGAAGTCGATCCTTGGCTCTGCGACGGGCCTTGCAAAGCCGCTCAGCTTCAGGCGGCAGGGGCCGCCGCCGTTCTGCGACTGGATCGACACGGACTCCAGGCGATGCGCGCGCCAGCTCGCCGCGACTTCGAAGCAGCCGCGGGCGCAGAGGCCCGAGAAGGATCCGTCCGCCCACTCGGGCGGCAGCGCCGGCAGCGGTTCAATGTAGTTCTCGTGGCTTTGGAGCAGCATTTCGGCGACCCCCGCCGTCGCGCCGAAGTTCGCGTCGATCTGGAACGGCGGATGCGCCGCCCAGAGGTTGGGATACGTGGTGTGCTCGAGCAGCATCCGGAACAGCCGGTAGGCGCGCGCGCCGTCCTTCGTCCGCGCCCAGAGCAGCATCCGGTGCGCCATCCCCCAGCCCGTCGAGCGGTCTCCGCGCAGATCGAGCGTGGTCTTCGCTGCCTCGATCCACTCCGGCGTCTCCGCGTTGATCGCGCAGCCGGGATACAGGCTCACCAGATGCGACACATGGCGGTGCGCGTACTCGCCGATTTCGCCGTAGGCCTTCTCCTCCCGGAACTCCTTGATCTGCCCCGATTCGCCGACCTGCACCGGATCGAGCCGCTTCACCTGCTCGCGCAGGAGCGCCGTGAAGTCGTCTTCGATGCCCAGCTCGGCCGCGGCGGCCAGCGTGGCCGTGTGGTTTTCGTAGATCATCTGCTGGTCGAACGCGCAGCCCGTGGTGTGGTAGTACTCGCCATTGTGCCGCTGCTCGGGCGAAGCCGAGAACGTGACCAGCAGCTTGCCGTCGTGCTCCTCGACGACTTTCGACAGATACCGCGACATCCCCGCCAGCGCGGGATAGATGGAGTCGGCCAGCAGCGTGCGATTGTGCGAGAACTGGTACCACTCCCAGAAGAGCAGCGAGGTGAGCCCGCCAGTCCCGGGGCCCGAATGCCCCTGCAGTTCGTGATCCTTGACCTCGAGCCCCTGGATGTCGTAC
This sequence comes from Lentisphaerota bacterium, assembly GCA_012514445.1. Taxonomy (GTDB): domain Bacteria; phylum Verrucomicrobiota; class Kiritimatiellia; order RFP12; family UBA3636; genus JAAZAI01. Next base: position 770 of record JAAZAI010000024.1, on the reverse strand, counting down.
GGCCAGGCCCCCGTGCCGATGATCCAGCCGTCTTCGCCGTCGACGTGACGTTCCGGGTGGCAGGCCTGGATGTAGTCGTAGGCGTGGCGCTGCGCCAGCGGCAGATAGGCCTGATGGTAGGCGGCGTAGGCCTCGAACGTCTCGGCGAGGTTCGTGGAGAAGGCCGGCCAGTAGTTCATCTGCACGTTGATGTTGTGCCAGTAGCCCGCGCTCCAGGGCGCGTGGTCGTACCGGTTCCAGGCCCCTTGCAGATGCGCCGGCAGGGTGCCGGGACGCGACGAGGCGATGAGCAGGTAGCGCCCGTACTGGAAGAACAGCGCCTCCAGCCCCGGATCGCGCCCGCCTGCCTGATAGGCGCGGAGCCGCTCGTCCGTCGGCAGCGAGGACGGCCCGGCGTCCGCGAGCTGGAGATCGACGCGCCCGAAGAGATCGCGGTAGTCCTCCAGGTGGTCGCTCAGCAGCGCCTCGTATCCCCGCTTCTCCGCGGCGGCCGCGACCGCCCGCACACGCGGCAGCGGATCGGGATACCCCGCGAGCTTCTTCCGCGGCTCCGGCTCCGTGAAGACGCGACTCTCCAACTGGTAGTTCGTGCCGAGGACGGCGAGCACCACCACGCGGTCGGCTCCGCGCACCGCGAGCGAGTCGTCGCGAGTTTCGAGCGTCCCGCCTTCGGGGACGACGCGGAACACGCCGGCGAACTTGACGCCGAACTCCATCAGCTCCCCCGTCAGCACGACTTCGTTCCCCGTCGCGAAGACGAGCCCCGTCTT
>JAAZAI010000191.1 GCA_012514445.1 Lentisphaerota bacterium | reverse complement strand
TCCGGCGGCTTGCCGTCCGGCGCCGCGCGCGCCATTTCGGCTATTTCCGCCGGTGCGAGCGCGCGGGGCTCGAAACGGAATTCCGCGAGCAGGCCGTCGAACGCGCGCTGGCCGCCCGGCCCCGCATTGCCCAGCGTAGCCATACCGCCTTTGTATGCGGCGGGGAGCGGCTTAGCCTTCGCGCGCGTCTTCACGCGCGCTCCGTTCACATAGATTTCGGGAACGGCGGCAGAATCCGTGCGGCAGATGACAGCCACGTGCGCCCAGCGCCCGAGCGGCATCGCGCCGCCGAATGTCCAGGCGCTCACGCCGCGCGGCACCACTTCTTTCGGCACGTTCAGACCGAGGATTAAGTCACCCGCTCCGGCGTTGCCTTCGTTGCGCGCCATGTGCAGATAACCTCCCGGAAGCTGGAAGAGCCGCGGATACGGGCGCCCTTCCCCGCCGGCGTCGTTCGCCTTAGCCCAAATGGACGCCGTGAAGACCTTCGCCTCGGGCACCGGCGTCTGCACACCCTCAGACGGCTTGCCCGTAAAGGAAAGCTCCTCCGCGGCCCGCACCGCAGACACGCAACCAATCGCCATAACGGCACAAAGGAGCCTGTTCATTTTCGCATCCTGCTTACCGATTTACATCATATGACAGTTATGAAACCACCTCCGGGGTGCAATTCAATAAAATGAAATCGCGCCTCCGCCTCCGGGCCCGGCGAAATCACACCTTCTGCTGCTCTCCGGCATCGCGCGCGCCCTCGAGGCCGAGCTTCTTGACGTCGAAGGTCTCGGGCGCGAAGGGCTTCGCGCATCGCCAGGCGCCGCGCGTGAAGTCCGGGATGTCCACGGGCGCGCTGCGCCGTTCAACGCTCAAGCGCGTGAGCTCCACAAGGCAGCTCCAGCTCGCCATGTCGTAGACGTCGGTGTCGAGCGGAAGGCCGTTCCTTAGGCAGTAGCTCCACCTGAGATCCATCACGAAGTCCATGCCGCCGTGGCCACCCACCTTCTTGGCGATCTCGCCGGCGACCTTCCAGAGCGGGTGCCTGTACTTCACGCGCAGCTCCTCGGTCTTCTTCTCGTCAAAATAGCTGTGCGAGGCGCCGTCGCCGAACTTCTGCTCGTAGGTGAACATCAGCTTCGGGTAGCTGCGGAACTCGCCGCGGGTGCCCGTGAGAACGTTGAGGCGCGAATACGGCCGGGGGCTCATGATGTCGTGCTGCAGCAGAATTGACTTGCCCATCGCCGTGCGGATAAGCGACGAGTTCATGTCGCCCTTGACGATCTTCGCCTTCCCCTGCCAACTGTCCGGCCCGTACTTGCCCTTGCCGTAAGCCTCGAGGCTCGCCTGTTTCGACTCTAGCGAGACGAGGTAGTCGAAGCGGTCGCCGTGGTTGATGTCCATGCAGCGCGCCACCGGCCCGAGACCGTGCGTGGGATACCAGTTGCCGTGGTACTTGCCGTAGATGTTGGTGATCGCCGGCGTGGGCCCCACGGCGGGAACCGGCTTGAAGTCGCGTATGCGAGTTTTCGCGGGATCGTCCGCCGGCATCATGTGGCCGAGTCCGCGCTGGTCATGCACGTAGCCGCCCTCGCCGTGCACGATCTCGCCGAAGAGTCCCATCCGGATCATGTTGAGGGCGAGCATCTCGTATTCGCCGTAGCAGCAGTTCTCGAGCATCATGCAGTGGCGGCGGGTGCGCTCGCTCGTCTCCACCTGCTTCCAGCAGTCCTCCACCGTGAGCGCGCCGGGCATCTCGGTAAAGACGTGCTTGCCGTGCTCCATCGCGTAGCAGTTGATCGGCGTGTGCGACTCCCAACTGGTGACCGAGTAGACCACGTCGATGTCGTCCGCCTCGCACATGCGCTTGTAGCCCTCGGGCCCCGAGTACTCGCGCGCCTTGGGATGGCCGTTCTGACCCCGCCAGGCGTTCGCCGCCGCGACGCGCTCGGGCGCGTAGTCGCAGAGCGCGACGATTTTCACGCCCGGCAACACCGCGAGACGGCGCGCGGAACTCGGTCCGCGGCTGCCGAGACCCACGAAACCGACGCGCACCGTTTCCATCGGCTTGTCGGCGTAGCCCTGCATCGGCGCGCCGGAGCCGCCCGTGATCTTCATGCCCTTTGACACGCAGCCCGCAGCCATCGCCGCCAGGCCCATCCATGCCGTGTTTCTGAGGAATTCGCGTCTGTTCTGCGCCATCGTCGGTCTCCTTGGCTG
>JAAZAI010000023.1 GCA_012514445.1 Lentisphaerota bacterium | reverse complement strand
TTGCCGAGGCCGTTGAGGATGACGCGCAGGGGCTCCTTGCGGGCCTTGTTCGCGTTCTTTACTATGCCGATGGCCCCCTCTGCGGCGGCAAACGACTCATGGCCGGCCAGCAGGGCGAAGCACTTGGTCTCGTCGCGCAGGAGCATGGCGGCGAGGTTGCCGTGGCCGATGCCGACCTTGCGGTCGTCCGCGACGGAGCCGGGAATGCAGAACGCCTGGAGCCCGAGACCGATCGCCTCGGCGGCCTCCGCAGCCTTCTTGCAGCCCTTCTTCAGCGCGATGGCGGCGCCGACGGTGTACGCCCAGCAGGCGTTCTCGAAGGCGATGTTCTGGATGCCCTTGGTAATCTCGTAGGGGTTGAAGCCCTGGGCCTTGCAGATCTCGAGGCATTCCTCGATGGACTTGATGCCGTGCTTGGCCAGCTCGGCCAGGATCTTCGGTTCGCGACGGCTGTAGGATTCGAAAAGTGGCATGGTGTGTGGTCCTTTCTTATTCCGCGCGCGGATCGATGCTCTTGACGGCACCGTCCTCTTCTGTGGTGCGGCCATACTTGCCGGTCGCCTTGGCCAGGGCCTGGTTCGCGTCCACGCCCTTCTTGATCTGCTCCATCATGGGGCCGAGGCGGACGAACTCGTATCCGCAGATTTCATTGTTCGCGTCGAGGAAGATCTTGCTGACGTACCCCTCGGCCATCTCGAGGTAGCGCGTCCCCTTCGCACGGGTCGAGTACATCGTGCCGATCTGGGAGCGGAGCCCCTTGCCGAGGTCTTCGAGGCCGGCGCCGATGGGCAGCCCGCCCTCGGAGAAGGCCGACTGGGTGCGCCCGTAGGCGATCTGGAGGAAGAGTTCGCGCATCGCCGTGTTGATGGCGTCGCAGACGAGGTCGGTGTTGAGCGCCTCGAGGATCGTCTTGCCGACGAGGATCTCGGAGGCCATCGCGGCGGAATGCGTCATGCCCGAGCAGCCGATCGTTTCGACGAGGGCCTCCTCGATGACGCCATCCTTCACGTTGAGCGTGAGCTTGCAGGCGCCCTGCTGAGGCGCGCACCAGCCGACGCCGTGCGTCAGGCCGGAGATGTCCTTGACTTCCCTGGCCTGCACCCACTTGCCCTCTTCGGGAATCGGCGCCGGGCCATGGTTGCAGCCCTTGGCCACCGGGCACATGTGCTGAACTTCATGCGAATAGATCATGGTGTTTCCTTCTTGAACGGTTCAAGCCCCGCAGGGGGCGGTGAATAAGCCGACGAGATTACCAAAAAACGGCAATCCCCGCAATCGTGGATTTCGAGCCGCCCGTAATCGGGGTGCGATTTCACTTCGTTGCATCGCCCCAAGAATTCAGTAGTCAGGAGTCAGAATTCAGAATTGGCATCAAACAACTTACGCATGACTTTGCTTCCCCTTGTCGTGTCCTCGACATGGGAGACACGCAAATTTGTCGTAATCGTAATCATAATCATAATCGTAATCATTATTGCAATCTCTCCGTCAGCGCGGCGCGAAGCGGTGTCGGGCGCGGGGTAGGGAATCAGGAACGCAGGAAAACAGAAAGAGTCGTGTGCCCGTCAGGGTATTCCGCGTCAACCCCAGCGCCTCACGGCGCCACTACAAACTTTGCCTTCGTTGCGTGGCGGGTGCGCGTGGCGTGTCCGAATGCGGGCGCAAGGGATTGAGCCCCTCCAGCCGTGGCGGGCGCTCACGGCGCGCCGCCGCGGAGTACCAACCCGGCTACGACGGGTTGCCCGGCGGCGGCGGCCGGCGTTCACAGCCGTGCGAATCCCGAGGCGAATGGCGCGCCATTCGAGTGGGCGACGCGTCGTAGCCGCGTCGGTACCGACCGCTTCGGCACCGGCCCCGTCGGCACTGGCTGCGGAGTACCAACCCGGCTACGACGGGTTGTCCGGCGGCGCGCAGGGCCTGCGCGCACTTCGTATCGATTACGATCAGGACTTTGTTGGGTTCGACGAAGCTAATATGAGAAGGCAACATCCAACTCCCGAAAAACAACAACCATGTCACTTTCATGACACACACCCGCTCTCCGAGCACGCCGATGCAAATGTTGACAGCGACGTCTCGATTCCGCTACAGTTGGACGGTGTCGCGGAGACATCCGCTGATCAATGAGGTTAAAATGAAAAAACATCTCCTGTTTGTGGCATTCACGATGCTGGCCGCTGGGACGGCTTCCGCCCAGGGATTCCTGCAGGTGAAGACGGCGGACGGCGACGCGCCTGTCCGCCTCGAGCGGATGTCGCTGAAAGCCTCCGTCAAGGGGCTCCATGCCGTCGTCGATTCGGAGTTCGTCTTCCGCAATCCCAACCGCCGCGTCTTCGAGGGCGAACTCGAATTCCCGCTGCCGGACGGGGCCACCGTCTGCGGCTACGCCATCGACGTCAACGGCGTGATGACCGACGGCGTCGTCGTCAAGAAGGAGAAGGCGCGCGTGGTCTTCGAGACGGAAGCGCGCCGGCGCGTCGACCCCGGCATCGTCGAGCACGTGAAGGGCAACCTCTACAAGACGCGCATCTACCCGCTGCCCGCCAACGGGACGCGCACGGTGCGCGTCTCCTACACGACGCCCCTGACGGTCGCGCCCGACGGCGACGCCGCGCTGCGGCTGACCATGCCACGCGAACGGATCGGCCAGCGCAACATCGTGATCGAGGTCGACACGGGCTCCGACGCCGCGCCTGATCTCGGCGGCCTCGGCGACCGGCGATTCGAGAAGGCCGAGTCCCTCTGGCGCGTCTCGGCGGAGGAGACGGACGCGGAACCGGCCGAGGATGTCGTCGTCGCACTGCCCAAACTGCCCCCGCAGCTCTCCGGCGTCGAAAAGGATCGCGACGGCGTCGTCTGGTTCTACGCCTCGGCCCTCGCGCCAAAACCTGCGCAGAAGGTCCAATCGCCCCCCGCCGCCATCGACATCCTCTGGGACGCCTCGGGCAGCCGCGAAGGCGACGAGCGCAAGCTCGATTTTGCTCTCATCAACGCATTGCCGGCCACGGCGAAGTACCGCGTGATCGTCTTCCGCAACACGCCCGAACCCGCCAAGTCGTTCGTCTCGCCGGCCGAGATCGTCGCCTTTCTGCAGGACGTCCCCAACGACGGCGGGACGGACTTCGCCGCGCTCGCCGCGGCGCTGGACGGCGGCGCCGCATGTCGGCTGCTCTTCACGGACGGACTCGACACGCTCGCTGGCCAGCCGATCGCATTCACCGGGGCAAAGCCCGTCGCCATCGTCTCGGCGATGGTGGCCGATCACGAGGCCCTCCGCCAGGCCTGCGCCGGCGCGCTGGTCGACTTGCAGACGACCACGATTCCCGATGCGGTTGCGCAGATCTTCAATCCGCCGCCCCGCGTGGCCGGCATCGTGGGAACCGGCGTCGCCGACGTGCAGGGCATTGGACGTCCGGCGGCGGGCCGCGTGACGATCCTCGGTCGGCTGACCGCGCCCGAGGCGCAGATCAAGATCGACTTCGGCGGCGGGGCGGAGTCCGCACCCTTCCACCTCCGCGCCGACCCGGTGCGCGAGGCCGTCACGCTGCGCAAGGCCTGGGCCGCGATGCGCGTGGCGCAGATGGCGCCGCGGGCGGACGATTTTTCGGACGAACTTCTCGCCCTCGGTCGGG
>JAAZAI010000190.1 GCA_012514445.1 Lentisphaerota bacterium | reverse complement strand
TTTGGCATCGATGATGCAAGAGGGACTGGCAGACTGAATCCCCGCGGGTGCGGTGGATTCAAGAGCGCATACAATCCTCAATGAAAAGGAGCCAGCCATGAAAGAGATCATTCCCTGGAAGAAGAGGCGGAGTGGCGGCGAGCTTTCAGCTCCTCGCCGGGATTCCGTCGATTTGCTGCATCGGCGCGTCAACGACCTGTTCGACGACTTCTTCGAGGACTTCGGCTCGTTCCTCCCCGCGCGGTGGTTGTCCCCGCGGGAAGGCGACGCGCTTCCGGAGGCCCCGAGCTTCGAAGTTTCGGAAACGGACGACGAATTCCGCGTCAAGGCCGAACTGCCGGGCATGGACGAGAAGGACGTCGAGGTGTCGCTCGAGGGCGACCTGCTCACCGTCCGCGGCGAGAAGAAACGAGAGCGCGAGGAGAAGCGCCGCAGCTACCACCTCTCCGAAGTGTCCTACGGCGAGTTCAGCCGCGCGATGCGCCTGCCCGAGGGCGTCGACGCCGAACGCGCCAAGGCGCAGTTCAAGCGCGGCGTGCTGACCCTGACGATCCCCAAGAAGGACGAAGTCAAGGCGAACCGCCGGAAGCTTGAAATCGAGGTCGGCTAGCCGTTGTTCAGAGGAGGATGAACCATGATGGAAACAACGATGAAACCCGTGATGGCGACCCCGCGTTGGGTCGCGCCGCTTGCCTTGGTCTTCGCGGCAGCGATCGTCGCGCAGGGCATGCTGCTCTACAAGCTGTGGCAGGACATGCCGCGAAAGCACCCTTCACTGCCAGGTCTGGCGACGACAGCCGTTGTCGCCTCCCCGGCCGTGCAGGCCGTTCAGCCCGAAGCCGCGGCTCTGGCCGCGACGCAGGGCGTCGAGACCGCGCAGAGTGCGCAGGCTGCCCCGTTGCGCCCATGGGCGCATGGGGTGCTCGATCCGATCGACTCGCTCTGGGATCCCTGGAGCCGAGACGTCTGGACTCCGTTTGCCGAGTTCGAGCACATGCGCCGCCAGATGGATCGGGTGTTCGACGATGCGTTCGGGCGCTTCAGCCTGATGCCGCCGTCCGGCGTCGACGCGAAGCGAGCCCTGCGCTATTCGCCGCGGACGGATCTGGAGGAGACCGATGACGCCTATGTCGTCTCGATGGATCTCCCCGGCGTCGAGAAGGAGCAGATCGATGTGCGCCTTGAAGACCGTCTGTTGACGGTGTCGGGCAAGTCGGACGAGACGACCGAGGTGCGCGAAGGCGACCAGATCCTGCGCCAGGAGCGGCGTTTCGGCAGCTTCCAGCGCGCGGTGACGCTGCCGGGCCCCGTGGACGATTTACGCCTGGAGGCTTCGTGCAGCAACGGCGTGCTGGTCGTCACGGTTCCGAAGCTTCCGGGAGCCTCGTCCGGCAGAACGGTGGAGGTGAAGTAGGCCCCCCCTCGCTCCGCCGGGTGCGCCACAGCAATTCGCAATATGGCCTCCCTGCTTCGCAGCGGCGCGCTCGGAGAGCCCGTCCTACCGCGTAAACTCCCTGTTTGGCGGTGTTTTCAGGGTGGGGCGCGATCTCCGAGCGCGCCGTTTCCTGGGTTCCCGGCCTTATTGAGAATTGAGAATTGGGTACGCCAAACCCTTCTTGCGCACGCGGCGGGTGTCTGGTACAATCGCGTCATACAACGGACGCCCATTGCCTGCGAAGGTCGTCGCCCCGGGCGCGGGGCCGGCATTCCAGGGGCGGAAGCCCCACGAAAGGTTCGATCATGGCACAGCGGAAGACGAAGCGGGTTCTGGTGGTTGGCGCAGGTCCGGGCGGGTTGACCGCCGCGATGATCCTGGGCAGGCGGGGCTACGAGGTCGAGGTCTTCGAAAAGCAGCCGCAGGTCGGCGGACGCAACGCCCGCATCGCCCTCGGCGATTTTCGCTTCGACGTCGGCCCCACGTTCCTCATGATGAAGCAGGTGCTCGACCAGGTCTTCGCGGAGGCCGGGGCCGACGGCGACACGCTGCTCGACACCACCCGCCTCGATCCGCTCTACCGCCTGCAGTACGACGACCGCGTCGTCGAGCCGCGATCCGATCCCGAGGACATGAAGCGCGAAATCGGCCGCGTGTTCCCCGGGCGCGAGGCGACGTACGACGCCTTCCTCAAGCGCGAGGGCGCGCGCTTCGACCGGCTGCTGCCCTGCCTGCAGCGCCCCTATCCGACGCTCGGGAGCCTGCTCTCGGCCGACCTCTTCAAGGCCGTTCCGCACCTCGCCGCCGGCAAATCCCTCTACCAGCTCCTCAACGGCTATTTCACCGACCCCAAGCTCACGCTTTCGTTCACGTTCCAGGCCAAGTACCTCGGGATGTCGCCGTGGGAGTGCCCGGCGCTCTTCGCCATCATCCCCTATATCGAACACCACTTCGGCATCTACCACGTGCGCGGCGGACTCAACCGCATCTCCGCGGCGATGGCCGAGACCGCGGCGGGCCACGGCGTGAAGATCCACCTCGGGCGCCCCGTGCGCCAGCTCGTGCTGGAGGGACGAAAGGCGGTGGGCCTCGCGCTCGAAGACGGCGAGGAGGTGCGCGGCGACGCCGTGGTCGTCAACGCCGACTTCGCCCATGCGATGACGCATCTCGTGCCGCCCGGCGCGCTGCGCAAGTACGCCCCGGAGAAGATCGCCAAAAACGCTTCTCCTGCTCTACGTTCATGCTCTACCTCGGGCTCGACAAGCTCTACGATTCGCCGCATCATCGCATCGTGTTCGCCAAGGACTACCGGCGGAACGTCTCCGAGGTCTTCGGCGGCGGCCGGCTCTCCGACGACTTCTCCGTCTACATCCACAACCCCAGCGCCACGGATCCGACGCTCGCGCCGGAGGGGCAGTCCGCCGTCTACGTGCTCGTCCCGGCGCCGAACCTGCGCGCGGACGTCGACTGGGCCGTCGAGGGGCCGCGCCTGCGCGAGCAGGTGCTCGACGCGATGGAGACGCGCGCGGGCATGTCCGATCTGCGCCGCCACATCGTCGCGGAGAAGATGGTCACGCCGCAGAACTGGGAGGACGACTTCAACGTCCACATCGGCGCGACGTTCAACCTCGCGCACAACTTCGGCCAGTTGCTCTACTTCCGCCCGCGCAACCGGTTCGAGGAGCTCGACCAGTGCTACCTCGTCGGCGGCGGCACCCATCCCGGCAGCGGCCTTCCCACGATCTACCAGTCGGGCCTCATCGCGGCCGACATGATCTCGAGGTGCCCATGAACGAGAAAGCCCCTTCCAAATCCGGAGGTCGCGTGGCCGTCGTGGGCGCCGGTCTCGGCGGCCTCTCCGCCGCCGCCTCGCTGGCGGCCGCGGGCTACGCGGTGACCCTGTTCGAGAAGAATCCGCAACTGGGCGGCAAGCTCAACGTGCTCGAGCGCGACGGCTTCAGCTTCGACCTCGGCCCCTCGATCATGACGCTGCCGCAGATCTTCCGCGATCTCTTCGCGCGGGCCGGGAAGCGCTTCGACGACTACGTCGCGTTGCGCCCGGTCTCCCCGCACTGGCGCAACTTCTTCGAGGACGGCAAAATCATCGACCTCGATCCCGACCACGACCGGATGAGGGCCGAGCTCGCCAAGCTGGGACCGAACCTCGAGGCGCCGTTCCGCGACTTCCTCGCCTACAGCCGCCAGCAGTACGACGCCGTCGAGCGGGGCTACTTCCGCGAGGGGATCGACACGCTCGGCGCCCTGCTCCGTCACTACGGCTGGAGCGTCTTCGAACTCGACTTCCTGAACACGATGCACCGCGCCGTCCAGCGCCGGCTGCCCGAACGCCACCTGCGGGACATCTTCGACTTCTTCATCAAGTACGTCGGGTCGTCGGCCGTGCGCGCGCCGGCCTTCATGAACCTGATGCCGCACATCCAGTTCGGCTTCGGCCTCTGGTACATCGACGGCGGCATGTACGCCCTCGCGCGCGGACTCGAGCGGCTGCTCGGCGAACTCGGCGTCGACATCCGGCTCAACTGCGAGGTGACGGAGATCGTCAAGCAGGGGGGCACCGTGGCCGGCGTGCGGGCCGGCGGCGCGTTCCACGCGGCGGACTGGGTCGTCTGCAACATGGAGGTCATCCCGGCCTATCGACGCCTGCTCGACATGCCGCCCGCCTCGCTGCGCCGCCTCCGCCGGTTCGAGCCGACCTGCTCCGGCCTCGTCATCCACCTCGGCGTGGACCGCGTCTACGACTGCCTGGCGCATCACAACTTCTTCTTCTCGGGCAACCAGGCCAAGCATTTCGACACCGTCTTCCGCAAGCACGAGCTGCCCGACGACCCGACGCTCTACGTCGTCGCGCCCTCGCGCACCGACCCCGCCGTCGCCCCCGCCGGCCACGACAACATCAAGGTCCTGCCGCACATCCCGTGGATCGACGACGCGCATCCCCGCTCGCGCGAGGACTACCTCGCGCTCAGGACGCGCGTGCTGGAGAAGCTCGAGCGCATGGGGCTGACGGATCTGCGCAAGCACATCGTCGTGGAGGACTTCTGGACGCCCTACGACATCCGCGAGCGCTACTACTCCAACGGCGGCTCGATCTACGGCGTCGTGACCGACGTCTGGAAGAATCTGGCCTTCAAGGCGCCCAAGCGCAGCCGCGAGTTCTCCAATCTCCTCT
>JAAZAI010000004.1 GCA_012514445.1 Lentisphaerota bacterium | reverse complement strand
GCATTATTATTAGTGCTATGCAAGCGAAAAAATCAGCCTGGACGATTTGGCCCCGAATGGGTTGGGATCAAGGGACCTGCCCTAAAAAGCCATATTTAGAATTGCTGATTCGGTCGGGTGACGGGCAAGTCGCCGGGGTTTGCATCGCAGCGGCTTTCCGAAGAGAAGTGCGTGGCGCGTGCGAGTAGAGAGGAGTTGTGGCTGGGGGCACCCCAACCCCGTTGACTCTTTTGACTCATGCTTCGTGTAGCTGCGGCGCCCCCGCCGCAGACCGCACGCGGCGAGACGCCGCGTCCACTCCCTCCGGTCTATACCGGGGTCTGGGGCAGAGCCCTGGCGGAAGCTACGCTCTCCTCCCTACTCCCCACTCACTGAACAGACGCCGGGACGGAATGGCGCAAAATGAGCGCGAGTGAGACGAATTGTGCCGGAAGCGTAACGTTGGCGCAGGGGAAAATGGCTGGCATGGATTGTGCAAGAAACAGGCCCAAAGAGGAGACTGGCCATGAACGAGAAACTCACCCAGAAGACGCAGGAAGCCATTCAGTCCGCCCAGCAGACGGCATTGCGATACAGCCACCAGGCGGTCGACGTGCCGCATTTGCTCCACGCCCTGCTGACGCAGGAGAACGGGCTCGTTCCGAGCATTCTCGAGAAGGCGGGCGCGAATGCGGCCTCCGTCATTGCCGCCGTGGAGTCCGCCCTCGACCGCATGCCGCGCGTCAGCGGCCAGTCCGCCGAGTCCGGGAAGATCTACGTGTCCCAGGAGTTCCAGACCCTGATGGTCAAAGCCGAGGACCACGCCCGGCGGCTCAAGGACGAGTATGTCTCGGTCGAACACCTGCTCCTGGCCATGCTCGACGGCGACAAGCGCTCCGAAACGGCCCGGATCCTGCAGAAGGCCGGTCTCGACACGGCGTCCGTGCTCGCGGCCCTCAAGGAGGTCCGCGGCAGCCAGCGCGTGACCACCGATTCGCCGGAGTCCCAGTACGAGGCGCTCAAGAAGTACGGCGTCGACCTCGTCGAGATGGCGCGCCAGAACAAGCTCGACCCCGTCATCGGCCGCGATTCCGAAATCCGCGCCGTCACGCGCATCCTCTCGCGCAAGACGAAGAACAACCCCGTGCTCATCGGCGAGCCCGGCGTCGGCAAGACCGCCATCGTCGAGGGCCTCGCCCAGCGCATCGTCCGCGGCGACGTCCCCGAGAACCTCAAGGGCCGCTCCATCTACGCGCTCGACATGACCGCGCTCATGGCCGGCGCCAAGTACCGCGGCGAGTTCGAGGAGCGCCTCAAGGCCGTCCTCAACGAGATCAAGGCCGCCGAAGGCGCCATCGTCCTCTTCATCGACGAGATCCACACGATCGTCGGCGCCGGCAAGACCGAGGGCTCGACCGACGCCGCCAACATGCTCAAGCCCATGCTCGCGCGCGGCGAGCTGCACTGCATCGGCGCCACGACCCTCGACGAGTACCGCAAGCACATGGAGAAGGACGCCGCCCTCGAGCGCCGTTTCCAGCCCGTCACCGTCGACGCCCCGGGCGTCGAGGACACGGTCTCCATCCTCCGCGGCTTGCGCGACCGCTTCGAGCTCTATCACAACGTCCGCATCCAGGACGCCGCCATCGTCTCCGCCGCCGTGCTCTCCGACCGCTACGTCTCCGACCGCTTCCTGCCGGACAAGGCCATCGACCTCGTCGACGAGGCCTGCGCCTCGATCCGCACGGAGATGGACTCCATGCCGGCCGAACTCGACGAGGTCACGCGCAAGGTCATGCGCCTGGAGATCGAGGAGACCGCGCTCAAGAAGGAGAAGGACAAGGCGAGCCTCGAGCGCCTCGAGGCGCTGCGCCGGGAGCTGGCCGATCTGCGCGCGAACGCCGACGCCATGCGGCTGCAGTGGCAGGCCGAGAAAGGCGTGATCGAGAAGGTTCGCGCCGCGCGCGAGGAGCTGGAGAAGGCCCGCAACGCCTGCGAGTCCGCGGAACGCGCCTACGACCTCGACAAGGCGGCCAAACTCCGCCACGGCACGATCCCCGAGATCGAGCGCCGGATCGAGGCCCTCCAGAAAGAGGCCGAGTCGAAGCCCGGCAGACGCCTGCTGCGCGAGGAGGTGACAGAGGACGAAATCGCCGAGGTCGTCTCGCGCTGGACCGGCATCCCCGTGAAGAAACTCGTCGAGTCCGAGCGCGAGAAGCTCCTGCGCCTCCCCGAGCAGCTCCACGAGCGCGTCGTCGGCCAGGACGAGGCCGTGCAGGCGGTCGCGGACGCCGTCCTGCGCGCCAAGGCCGGCATCCAGAACAAGAACCGCCCCATCGGCTCGTTCCTCTTCCTCGGACCCACCGGCGTCGGCAAGACCGAGCTGGCGCGAACCCTCGCCGCGAACCTCTTCGACTCCGAGGCGCAGATGGTGCGCATCGACATGTCCGAGTACATGGAGAAGTTCGCCGTCTCGCGGCTCGTCGGCGCCCCCCCGGGCTACGTCGGCTACGACGAAGGCGGCCAGCTCACCGAGGCCGTCCGCCGCAAGCCGTACTCCGTCGTGCTGCTCGACGAAATCGAAAAGGCGCACCCCGACGTCTTCAACATCCTCCTGCAGGTCCTCGACGACGGGCGCCTGACCGACTCCCACGGGCGCACGGTCAACTTCCGCAACACGATCGTCATCATGACGAGCAACCTTGGCTCGCAGTTCCTCCTCGAGGGCCTCTCGAAGAAAGGCGAAATCACGGAGGAGGCGAAAAAGGCCGTCCTGGCGCTCCTGAAGGAGACGTTCCGCCCCGAGTTCCTCAACCGCCTCGACGAGACCGTCGTCTTCAAGCCGCTGGCCCAGTCCGAAATCCACTCGATCGCCCGGCTGATGCTGCGCGACCTCGAGACGCGCCTGCGCGAGCGCGGACTCAAACTCGACGTGGACGACGCGGCGGTGGCGCTGCTCGTCGAACGCGGCTACGACCCCGTGTACGGAGCGCGGCCGCTCAAGCGCCACATCCAGACGGATCTCGAGACGCCGATCGCGCGCGCCATCCTCCAAGGCAGCTTCGCCAGCGAGGCGACCGTCCGCGTAACCGCCGCCAAGGGCGAATTCGGCATCGACATCCAGTAGCATGAGGCGGCGGAATGGGCGATCTGAAACATCGCCGCTTCCGCACGCTCCCACTTTCCATCCCCCTGGGCGTTTGCTATACTGCGGCGCATGAAAACAACACATCCCGCGACGCCCGCGTTCAACGCCTTCGGCATCATCGGGCTCGGCCTCATCGGCGGCTCGCTGGCCAAGGCTCTGCGCGCCTTCGTCCCGGGATGCCGGATCACCGTTGCCGACCTGCGCCCCGAACCCGTCCACGCCGCTCTCGCCGAGGGCGTCGCCGACGAGGCCGCCGACCACCACGCCCCCCACTTCGAAGCCGCCTTCGACGGCTGCGACGCGCTCTTCATCTGCACGCCGCCGCGCGATGCCTGCCGCCTCCTCGGGACTTTCCGAAACGCCCGCATCGGTCTGATCACCGACGTCGCCTCCGTCAAGATCCCCGTCATGAAGGCCGCCGCCGGCATGGCCAACTTCATCGGCGGCCACCCCATGGCCGGCTCCGAGGGCTCCGGCTACGGCGCCGCCGAGACCACCCTCTTCCAGCGCGCCACCTACGTCCTCTGCGTCCCCGCCGACTGCGCCGTCTCCGCCGCCAGCCTCGAGGCCTTCAAGGCCCTTCTCGCCAGCCTCGGCGCCACCGTCGTCACGATGGATCCCGACCAGCACGACCGACGCGTCGCCGTCATCTCCCACCTGCCCCATGTCGCCGCCTTCGCCCTCGCCTCCGTCGCGGACGAGGCCCGCGACGCCGTGATGCGCGCCCTCATCGGCGGCGGCTTCCGCGACACGACGCGCATCGCGGCCTCGTCGCCCGATCTCTGGACGGACATCTTCTTGGAGTCCGCCAACCTCGTCCCGGCCATCGACGACTACATCGCCCTGCTCCACCGCGTC
This sequence comes from Lentisphaerota bacterium, assembly GCA_012514445.1. GTDB lineage: Bacteria > Verrucomicrobiota > Kiritimatiellia > RFP12 > UBA3636 > JAAZAI01. The sequence continues at coordinate 2,840 of JAAZAI010000004.1, read as the reverse complement.
CGCGACCTCGTCGCGACCGGCGACGACGCGGCGCTGCGCGCGCTGCTCAAGCAGGCCTCCGACTTCCGCGCCTCGATCCCGGAAGGTCTGCGCCGAAATCCGCCGGGAGGCGGTCGGCCATGAAACGCTTCGGCCTCGTCGGACACCCCCTCGGCCACAGCCTCTCGCCCGTCATCCACCGGCGCATCCTGGAGATCGCCGGCATCGACGGCACGTACACGCTCCACGACATCGATCCGGCGGACGTCCCGCGCGCCCTGCCGGCGCTGCTGGCCTCGCACGACGGCCTCAACTGCACGATCCCGCACAAGCAGGCGGTCATTCCGTTCCTCCGCGAGCTCGATCCCTCCGCCGCCGCCTGCGGCGCGGTCAACACCATCCACGGGGGCCGCGGCTACAACACCGACACCGAGGGATTCCTCGCCTGCGGCGTCGCCCTGCGCAACCGCGACGCGCTCATCCTCGGGGCCGGCGGCTCCGCCCGCATGATGGCCGCCGCCTGCGTCGCGCAGGGGGCGCGGTCCATCACCCTCCGCGCCCGCACCACGGCCCGCGCCGAGGCGATCGTCGCCGACCTCCTCGCGCGCGTTCCCGAAGCCGCGGACAAGGTGCGCGTGGACGACGGCTCCGCCGCAGGGCCGTTCGGCGCCGTCCTCAACGCCACGCCGCTGGGGATGTGGCCGCATGCCGGCGGCCTTCCGTGCGAACCGGGCGACCTCGCCCCCGGCGCAGACGTCTTCGACGCGATCTACAACCCCACGCCCACGCGGCTGGTCCTCCACGCGCGCCGCCGCGGCGCCCGCGCCTGCGGCGGCCTGGCCATGCTCCTGCGCCAGGCCATCGCCGCGCAGCGCATCTGGAATCCGGACACGTCCTTCGACGCCGACGCGATCGCGCGCGCCGTGCTGCCCGAGCTCGTCGGCGAACTCTATCGCGCCTTCCCCCTCAAGATCCTCCTCGTCGGCTTCATGGGCTGCGGCAAGAGCGCGGTCGGCCGGATCCTCGCCGAACGCCTCGGCATCGCGTTCGTCGATCTCGACGCGGAGATCGTCCGCGCGGCGGGCCGCCCCATCGCCGGCATTTTCGCCGAGCGCGGCGAAGCCGGCTTCCGCCAGCTCGAGCGCGACGTGGCGGAGTCCGCGCTCCGCCACGGACCGTCCGCCGTCGTCGCGGCGGGCGGCGGCCTGCCGGTCGCGGAGGCGAACCGGCGGATGATCCGCGAGACGAACACGCTCGTCGTCCACATCGACATCGCGTTCGAGGAGGCCTGGCGGCGCATCGCCCAGGATCCGGCGCGCCCGCTGGCGCGCGACGCCGACGCCGCGCGCGGCCTCTTCGTGGCGCGCGAGCCGATCTACCGCGATTTCAGCGACACCTGCGCCGAGACCGGCGCGCACACAACACCCGAAGACGTCGCCGCGGCCCTCGCGCGCGCCCTCGAAGACACCGGAGCCCCGACATGATCATCATTCTCAAGAACGGAACCCCCAAGCCGCGCGTGGAGGACATCTGCGCGCTGCTGGAAAAGAAATACGGCGTCAACACGCATCCGATCTTCGGTTCGGAATCCACGATCATCGGCCTCGTCGGCGACACGAGCCTCATCCCCGTCGCCGAAGTCGAGATGATCGAGGAAGCCGAGCGCGTGCTCAAGGTTCAGGAGCCGTACAAGCGGGCGAACCGCAAGTTCCATCCCGACAACACGATCGTGGAAGTCGGCGCGAACCGCATCGGCGACCGGCGCGTCGTCATCTGCGCAGGCCCGTGCGCGGTGGAGACGGAGGAGCAGATCCTCGTGATCGCCGACGCGGTGAAGCGCTGCGGCGCGACGATGCTGCGCGGCGGCGCGTTCAAGCCCCGCACCTCCCCCTACGCCTTCCAGGGCCTGAAGGCCGAGGGGCTGCTCTACTTGAAGAAGGCGCGCCAGGCCACGGGCCTGCCCGTCGTCTCGGAGATCACGAATCCGGCGCAGGTGGACATGTTCATGGACTTCGTGGACGTGATCCAGGTCGGCGCGCGCAACATGCAGAACTTCGAGCTGCTCAAGGAGCTGGGGCAGGTCCGCAAGCCGATCCTGCTCAAGCGCGGCTTCTCGAATTCGATCAGCGAGCTGCTCATGTCGGCCGAATACATCATGTCCGGCGGCAACACGGAGGTGATCCTCTGCGAACGCGGCATCCGCACGTTCGAGACGGCCACGCGCAACACGCTGGACCTTTCCGCGGTGCCCCTCTTGAAGCAGAAATCCCACCTTCCGGTGTTCGTGGACCCGAGCCACGCCTCGGGCCTGCGCCGCCTGGTGCCGCCGCTGTCGCGCGCGGCCGTCGCGGTGGGCGCGGACGGACTTTTGATCGAGGCGCACGACAACCCGGCGCAGGCTCTCAGCGACGGCGCGCAGTCGCTCGACCTCGATCAATTCGGCGAGCTCATGAAGGACATCGCAAGGAGAGCGGCCTTCGAGGGCAAAGCGGTAGGATAAAAACCCAAAAGCGCGCGGCCCGCGGGCGGCGCGTCGCTCTCCTGTGCGAAGTTGCGCGCGAGCTGCGGATGCTTGCCGTGGATCGGCTCAGATTTCGAAGAGAACCTGTGTATCGTAGAAGATCCAGGTGCTGACGTAATAGGACAGCGGCCAGAACCGCATCGTTTTTCGGGAGCCGTCGCTCAATCCCACAGTGACGTTGACGGACGCCGCGCCGGCTCCGGTACGGGAGGCGGGGCCTTCCTCAAAATAGCTCCACTCCGGGAACGGCAGATGCTCGAACGCATAGAATCCGTTCTCATCGTGATCAGGAGCGAGGATCCGGCAGCGGCCTTCCGGAAGCGCTTCATTCAGGTATCCT
>JAAZAI010000189.1 GCA_012514445.1 Lentisphaerota bacterium | reverse complement strand
GGCAGGCGACGGGACAGAACGGGCCTGCTCGAGGGAGCTTACTTGAGTCAACCCCGGCGACCGATTACTATGAATGCTCAGACAAACCATGAAACAAGCCTTCCGCCACGCGCCGTCGCGCGCGAGCTGACGTTGCTGGCCGCGCTGATCGCAGTGGCGAACGCGCCGCTGCTCGCCGGCGGCGCCTGGCTGGCGCTGCTCTTCGTCCCGGCGCACGTGGCGGCGGGCGAATGGTGGCGGGTGGCGACGGGACCGCTCGTGCACGTCGGCCTCTACCACCTCGCGCTGGACGCCGGCGCCTTCCTGATGCTCTACCAAGGTTTGCGCGAGCCCTCGCGCCGCTGGCGGCTGCTGGCCGTCGCGGCCTGCGCGGCGGGCAGCACGGGGCTGGCGGCGGCGTTCATGGCGGCGGAGGGCACGCTCTGCGGTCTCTCCGGCGCGGCGCATGGGCTCATGGCCTATTCGGCGCTGGAGATGATGGCGATGCGCGACCGCGACAACACGTGCATCGGCGCGGCGTGCCTGGTCGGGGTGGCGCTCAAGAGCCTCGTCGAGGCCTTCACGGGGCAGGTCTGGTTCGCCTCGCTGCATCTGGGCGACATCGGCGCTCCGGTGGCCGTCTGCCACCTCGGCGGCGTGCTGGGCGGCCTGATGATCTTCGCCTGCCGAAGCTGTTTTCTTGCGGAGCGGCGCGTCCGCGCGGAGGCAACGCCATGACCAAGCAAGCTGATCGCCTGCAACTTCGCTCCGGCGACATCGTCTTCCTCGCGATCCCGCAGTTGCTCTATCGCTGCGTCGCCGCCGCGACGGGGTCGCCGGCTTCGCATGTGGGCATCGCATTCGAAGAGGCCGGAGGGAAGTGGCTTGTGGCCGAAAGCACCATTCCCGTCGTGACCTATACGCCGCTCGACGACTTTCTGGCGATTGTGGTTCTTCGGATTCATTCCCTGGCACCGAAAGACGGTCACCCCCGCGAGCCTGCTCCGTTCGGAGGCGCTGGAGCCCGTCTTCTCCCCTGAATCGCGGTGGGAGGTGCCCGGCACGTGATCGAGATGCTGTTCGAACCGCGCCTCAGCGCGGAACCTGCGCGCGCGAGACGAGGGCGCGGCGGCGCACGTGCAGGAAGAGCATGCAGGCGAAGAGCAGCGCCGGGAAGACGGCGGCCGCGAGCAGACCGGTCTTCAGGCCCGCCTGGGTCGGCGCGACGTCCGCGAAGAACCGCAGCGGAGCACCCGCCGCCAGCGCCGCGCGCCAATCCGAAATCCAGCCGACGAGCCCCGGTCCGATGGAGCATCCCAGATCCCCGCCCAGCGCCAGCAGCCCGAACAGGGCCGTGCCGCCCAGCGGGAAGCGGATCGCGGCGAAGCTCAGCATGCCCGGCCACACGATGCCCACAGCCAGGCCGCAGAGCGCGCATCCGGCGAGCGCCAGCGCGGGCGTCGGCGCCAGCGCCGCGAGCAGGTAGCCGGCGCCGCAAACCAGCGCCGCCAGGGCCAGGCAGCGGCGCAGCGGCAGCCGGGCGCCCCAGACGCCGTAGGCGGAGCGCGTCAGCGCCATCATCAGGGCGAACACGCAGGGCCCCAGCAAGTCGCCGGCCGCCTTGTCGACGCCCAGCCCCTGCTCGGCGAAGAGGGACACCCATTGCGCCATCGACTGCTCGGAGGCCCCCGAGCAGACCATCAGGAAGAGGAACACCCAGAAGAGACGCCGCGAGAAGAGGCAGCGGAACGTCATCGCCGTCTGGCCTTCGCCGACGATCGGCAGCATCGGCACCTTCAGGAAGAGGAGCCCCGTCGCGAGCGGCACGACGGCCCAGACCATCGGCAGCCAGCGCCAGGCGGCGAGGCCGGCGAACGCGAAATAGGCGGTGGAGAGCAGCACGACGGACGCATGCCCCCAGCAGTAGAAGGAATGCAGCAGAATCATCTCCGAACTCTTCTCCTTCGTCGGCAGCGCATGGAGGATGGGGCTTGCGACCACCTCCAGCACCCCGGCGCCAACCGCCAGCAGCACCGTGGCCGCCACGAGCCCCGCATACGGGTTGGCCATCAACGGCGGCAGCAGGCCCAGCAGCACGAGGCCGGCCGTGGCGGTCGCCTGCGAGAGGACGATGGCGGACCGGTAGCCGATGCGGTCGACGTGCGCGGCCGCGACGACGTCCGTGACGATCTGCACGCCGAAGTTGACGGCGACGAGCAGGCCGATCTGGCGCAGCGGAATGCCATAGCTCGCGTGGAAGGTCACGAAGAGCAGCGGCGCCAGATTGATGACGATCGCCTGGACGAACATCGCCGCGTAGCAGGCGAGCTTGGTGTGGGTGTAGGTGAGTTGCATATTAGTGTCTTGCTGCCGCCGTCCGATACGTGGATCGCCGTTCCTGGACGCGAAACCCGATCGGCTTGCGCGGAGGATCCGGAGGATTCATCAACTCACGCAGCGCGTCGAAGACCACGCTGAACTGGCTGTCGTATTTTCTCTCCAGCTCCTCCAGCTTGCGCGCAAGATCGGCGTGGGACGCAAGGATGTGGCGCAGGCGGACGAACGCCCGCATGATCGCAATGTTCACCTGAATCGCACGCGGGCTGTTCAAGACGCCGGAGAGCATCGCCACTCCCTGCTCCGTGAAGGCCATGGGCGGATAGCGCAATCCTCCCCATGAACTTGAGGTGCCAAATTGGCACCTCAAGTCTGCAAGCTCGTCTTCATCGAGAACGAACATGAAGTCGTCGGGAAAACGAACGGCGTTCCGCTTGACGGCCCGCTTCAACGCCTTCGTCGGGATCTCATAAAGCGCCGCCAGATCGCGATCCAGCATCACCTTCTGCCCGCGCAGCAACAAAATTCTGCTTTCGATCCGCTCCGCCGGTATCAGATCCGCTTCCGCCTTGCCCATCGTAAACTCCCTGTTAAAAATCAGAGGCTTGAATTGTACACCATGCCGTCTCAAGAGGCGAGTCAGAACCCTTGCTCCGCAGCAATTCGCAATATGGCCGCTTTTCATACGGTGCGGCGTGCTCGGAGAGCCCTACCCTGTGGATTCCCCGATTTGCGTGATTTACGAGGTAGGGCGCGATCTCCGAGCGCGCCGTTTTTCTGGGTCGTGGCCATATTGAGAATTGCTGCTTGCTCCGCGTGTAATCGGTCCGTCGCCGGGGCATGACATCAAAACGCTCGAAATCGGATGTGAAACAGTCCCGTCGCCTTGACCGATAGTGACCCATTACCATCCCATTACCATCCCGTGTCATCAAGTGGCTGGCCTTGACGGGTGGAGAAGGTGTATACTGCGGTGCGGAAGGACAACGGCATGAACATTGCGGAAATCAAGGACGGCGTGAAGTTCGAAGGCGTGGCGCTGGTGCGCGGCGTGGAAATCCGGAACACCAAGGCGGGCAAGCCCTATCTCGAACTGGGCCTCGCCGACAAGTCGGGCGCGATCCAGGCCAAGTGCTGGGATCCGCCGTCGACGCCGCCGGTGCCCGGCGCGCTCGTGGCCGTCGTCGGGAAGGGAGGCGAGTACAACGGCCGGCCTCAGTTGACGATCGACCTTCTCGGCCCCGCCCCCGCGGACGCCGCGATCGAGGACTTCGTGCCTTGCGCCCCGCGCGATCCGCAGGCGATGCTCAACGAGGTGCTGCTGGCCGCGGCCGCCCTGCGCGACGAGTCGATCCGCGCCATCGTCTGCGAGCTGATCAAGGAGGCGAACCGCGACGGACGCCTGCTGACCTTCCCGGCCGCGAAGCAGCTCCACCACGCGGAGCGCGGCGGCCTCCTGCACCACCTGACGGACATGCTCCGGCTCGCGAAGGCGCTCGTGGACATCCACCCTTGGCTTGACGGCGACCTGCTCGTCGCCGGCGTCATCATCCACGATCTCGGGAAGCTCGCGGAGATGCAGTCCGACGCCGCGGGGCTCGCCGCGGAGTACACGGTCGAAGGGCGGCTGGTGGGGCACATCGTGCGCGGCGCCATCGACATCGCGCGCGTGGCGGAGCGCGTGGGCGCCGATCCCGAGAAGACCGTGCTGCTGCAGCATTTGGTCCTCTCGCACCATGGCAAGCTGGAATTCGGAAGCCCCGTGCTGCCGAAGATTCCCGAAGCCGAGGCGCTGAGCGTCATCGACGTGCTCGACGCGCGGCTCTTCGAGATGCGCGACGCCCTCGCCGGCGTGGAGCCCGGCGGGTTCTCCGCGAAGGTGTGGTGCCTCGACAACCGCGAACTCTACCGGGTCAGACCGCGCTAACGCACCGCGCCGAGTCCGGGGAAGAGCCGGTCGCCGACGGCGAGCTTCTTCGCATAGCCGTTGGCGAAATCCTGACCGGTCATCGCGCGCGGCTTTCCCTCGGGCAGGACTTCGAGCAGTCGCAACGCCAAGCCGTCGCCCGTGGCGACGAGCGGACCGCGCTTCATGGCGAGCACCGTCCCGGGCGCCGGCGGCGGCGCGGAGGGAAGCTCCGGCGGCGGCGTCTCGACGGCGGCCCGGAGGATCTTCAGGAGCGCGCCCGGCGTGGCGCAGCAGGAGGGATCGGGGCCGGAGGGCAGGAAGGTGTGGCAGCAGGGCTTGGGATTGAAGGCCCGGATCATCCGCTCGATCGACGCCGCGGGCGCCGACCATTCGACGAGCGCCTGCTCCTTGGCGATCTTGGGCGCATAGGTGGCGAGGGCGGCGTCCTGGGGGTTGCGCACCGCCGTCCCGGCGTCGAGGCCGCGCAGCACGTCGAGCATGAGGTCGGCGCCCTGCTTGACGAGTTCGAGGCCGAGGGAGCCGGTTGTGTCGTCCGGGCGGATCTCGCGGCGGACGACGCCGAGGATGTCGCCGGTGTCCATGCCGGGGTCCATCATCATCGCGGTGACGCCGGTTTCGCGGTCGCCCTGGAGGATGGCGTATTGGATCGGCGCGGCGCCGCGATGGCGCGGCAGGATGGAGACGTGGAGGTTCACGCAACCCAGCCGCGGCAGCGCGAGGAGCGTCTTGCCGAGGAACTGGCCGTAGGCCATGACGACGATGACGTCGGGAGCGAGATGGCGCAGGGTGTCGAGGAACTCGGTCTCATTGACCTTGACCGGCGAGAAGACCGGCTTGCAGTGCATCAGGGCAAGCTCCTTCACGGGGCCCGGCAGCACCTGCATGCGGCGGCCGCGTTCGCGGTCCGGCTGGGTGACCACGGCCGCCACGTCGACATCGGGCGCGTGGATGAGCGCCGTGAGAAACGTGCACGACAACGTGTCTGAGCCCATGAAGACGGCTCGGAGCTTGTGTTTGGACTGCGTGATGGCGGCGTCACCTCATGCGGGACTGCTCGTCCCCCTTACGACTGAAACTGCCGTTATGTTAGCCGCATCCGCCGCAACTGTCCATGAAAAAGAGGAGGAAGGCTACTTGGCGAAGACGTGCGCGACGTGCTCGGCCGGCATCGGCTTCGTCGCCAGGCTGACGACGACGGCCGCGAGCGCCGAGAGCGGCAGCGCCACGAGGATGGGATCCACCACGGCCCAGGTGGGGCTGAAGGAAGCCGGAATGAGCGTCGCCTTGCCGAAGAGCGACTGGCAGACGCCCAGCCCCGTCGCCGTCTTGGCGTTGACGAACACGGTCCAGAAGACGCTGCTGCCCAGGCCGACGATGATCGAGGCGAGCGCGCCGGAGCGCGTCATGCGGCGCCAGAAGAGCCCGCCCACGAACGACGGGAGGAAGGACGCGGCGCAGACGCCGAAGAAGATCGCCGTGGCCAGCGCGATGATGTTGCCGCGAACCAGCTTGCCCAGGATCAGCGCGGCGACGAGGCCGATGACGATGCCGGTTCGCGTGATGCGGACGGAGCGCGCCGCGTCGCCGCCCAGCATGGGCTCGAAGATGTCTCGTCCGATGGCCGTGCCCATGGTGTGGAACTGGCTGGAGAGCGTGCTCATGGCCGCCGAGAGCAGCGTCATGAGGAAGATCACGCCGAACCACTTCGGGAAGGCGCTGTTGAGGTAGATCGGGATGATCGTGTCGCTGTTGCCCTTGAGCGTCGTGCCCTTGGTGATGGTGCGGGCGATGGCGATCATGCCCGGCCGGATCACATCGAACCCGCCGTCGACGTCCCGTTCGATTTTCACGGACGGCGTCGAGAGAAGGTAGTGCAGCGGCCGGTCGGCGGTGTCGCCGGGCAGCCGGTAGCCGATGAACTTCTTGGCGCGGGCGACCGCCTCGGGCGGGGCGTTGACGGGAAGCTGGCTGAGCGCGCCGGTGCCATCGGGGCCCGGATCGAACAGCGCCGCCTCCTCGACGATTTCGCAGCGGATCGCCTCCTGCTTGGCGAAGTAGGCGTTGGAGAGCGCCCCCACGACGAAGGCCAGGGCGGTATTCCGCCCGTGTGCGGGGCTGACGGGGACGACGTCGGCATCGGGAGGCGCAAGTTCGATGCCGCGGCGCAGAGGCGGCTCCGCCGCCGTCCGCCGAGCGCGTCGCGGCGGCAAAAGCGGATCAGGCGGCGTGCCGCCCCGCGAGCCGCCGGGAGGCACCGGCGGATGCGTCGAGGCGCGGACTTGGCGGCGAGCATGCCGGAAGGAGGAGCCGTCAAGCCGCGCACGGACGACGGCGCGC
>JAAZAI010000188.1 GCA_012514445.1 Lentisphaerota bacterium | reverse complement strand
CTTGTTCTGCCGGCCGGTGAAGACGATCTTGTTGTCCGTCCTTCCCCCGTGATCCATTGGCTCCTGCACGGTCGACCTCCCTGCGGCGGATTCAGTCCGCGATGGGCTTCATCAGTTTGGCGAACGCGCGGTCCGCGCGCCGTCGGTCAGCGTTCGTCGTCTGGCGTTCGTGCCGCAGCCACGCCGCGTACATCGCGAAGTCGAGCCCCGCGGTGGCGCCCAGATGGGTCTTGGCGGCGACCGCCGCGTCGGGGTCCATCGCCGCGAGCTCGTCGAGATGGTCGCGCACCTGGTGGTACGCGTCGCGGAACGCCATGCCGCCCGCGACGAGCTCCAGCGCGCGGTCCGTGGCGAAGACGCCGGGCGCGAACGCCGCGCGCAGCTTCTCCGGCACGGGGACGAGCCCGCCGACGAGACGCGTCATGATGCGGAGGCTCGCGCGCGTCGTGGCGAGCGCCTCCATGAGCATCTCCTTCGTGTCCTGGAGGTCGCGGTTGTAGCCCCCGGGCATGGCCTTGAGAAGGGTGGCGACGCCGGTCGAGAGCCCGACGACCTTCGCCGCCTTGGCGCGGATCAGCTCGCACACGTCGGGGTTGTACTTCTGCGGCATGATGCTGCTGCCGGTGCAGAATTCCCTCGGGATCGCGAAATAGTCGAACTCGGGCATCGTGAAGAGGATCAGATCCTCCGCAAGGCGCGAGAGCGTGAGCATCGGCTGGCAGAGTGCGGACACCGCCACGGACTCCGTCTTGCCGCGCGAGTTTCCGGCGTGCAGGACGTTGTGGATCGGCTCGCGGAAGCCTAGCGCCTCGGCGAGGAACGCGCGGTCCGTGGGCAGCGGGACGCCGTAGCTCGCGGCCGAGCCGAGAGGACAGCGGTCGGCGAAGTCGTAGGCGGCGCGGACGACCCCGAGGTCGTCGAGGAGCCCTTCGGCGTAGCTCGAGGCCCAGAGCCCCACGCTGCTGGGCATGGCGGGCTGGAGATGCGTGCGGCCGACCATCGGCAGGCGGGCGTGGCGCTTGGCGAACTTCAGCAGCGCCTCGGCCAGCGCGGTCATCTCGTCCATGCTGCCGAGGAGCTGGTCGCGCAGATAGAGGCGCAGGGCGGTGGCAACCTGGTCGTTGCGGCTGCGCCCCGTGTGGACGCGGCGGCCGAGATCCCCGAGCTTCTCCGTGAGCGTGCGCTCGATGGCGAGGTGGCAGTCCTGGTCCGCGGCCGTGATGGCGAAGCGGCCGGCGGCCGCCTCGGCGGCGATGGCGGCGAGCGCCGCCACGACGGCGTCGCGCTCGGCGGCGGAGAAGAGGCGTGGCTTGTGGGGCATCCGGGAAAGCATCGTGACGTGCGCCGCGCTGCCGTAGCAGTCCCAGGCGACGAGATCCAGGTCCAGCACGGGATCCTTGCCCACGGTGAAGGCGAGCACGTCGGCGTCGATGCGCCCCACGACGGTCTTGGTGTCGGTTGTCTTCTTCATGCCGCCATTGTACCAACCGGTCAGTTAGTCTACAAGCGGCATGTGCGACCGGGAGAATCGGCCAGTCGCCGGGGTTGACGGAAGAACGCTCCGTCGAGCAGGCCCCTTCCGTCCCGTCGCCTGCCCGATTGAGGGGTGAGCCGGGAGAAGTGCGTAGCTTTCGCCGGGGCTTTGCCCCAGACCCCGGTTTGAGAAAGTGGACGCGGCGTCTCGCCGCGTGCGGCCTGCGGCGGGGACGCCGCAGCTACACGAAACACGAAATGATTCAACGCGCGACCATAGAGGTTGGCGGAATTAAAGTCAAACTTTAATTTCGCCCGCGGTTGCTCGCGGGGATCACGAACCTGCCCTCTGTTTTTGCGTGGCCCTGGTCAATAGACGCGAATCTCGAAGACGCGCGATCGGTCCGAACCCCACGTTCCGTTCACCGTGATGCGAAGACGGCGTGTCACGACCGGATCGATGGAATGGATCCTTTTTCTCGCCACATTGTCCGCAACCGAAACCACGGAGCGCAAGTCCTCGCCTTCGGCGACGCCGATATCATAGTTCCGGATCAGTGCGGGGGCATGGCCGTTCTCGGCCCATGCGGACAGCGGGCGATCCAGATCGTTGTCGAAAGTCAGGTGGATTTGGCGGATTTCCACGGGGTTCTGCCACGTGAGATCGATCCATTGCGGGAATCCGGGTCCGCCGATCCAGAGGTTCGAGCGGAACTCCGGCCGCGCGACGCCCGAGATCACCTCGTCCGAAAGCATCCCTCCGTTCACGATAGTTCGCGCTACGCTCCCTGCCGGGGTTGAAAACGAATCCGGATCGAGGCGATGGAACAAGGCGGGACGGCCAGATGGACGGAATTGCCACGAAGGAGCGGCATGATGCCTTCCGAGGCGCCGGGCCGGGACAGACTTGCCGCCGCGCAACAATTGCCCAGACGCGCGGCCGCCACGGCGTCTCCGCCCTCGTGGAGGCCATACAGCATGCCCGCGCAGAAGGCGTCGCCCGCTCCAACGGCACCCGCGATGTATACCTTGGGGAGGTTGAGCGACCCGATGGTGGAAGAAGACGCGCCAGATCGTTGAGAACGTTCGCCGGAGCGCCGCCCGGGCTGAAGCACAGGCTCTTGATGTTGGCCAGCATGCCGCGGCGAGGCAGGCAGTCGACCTGCTTGACGCGGTCGACGATCCAGTTCCCGGCGGCGGTGATTCCGTTTCGATTCATGGCGTTCAGGCTCCGGCATCGCTGACGAGACGGACGGACGGCGCCACGTCTTCGTCGATCACGCTGAAGCGCCCCACGCGTTTGTTTTCAAAGTAATTGTCGTTCGCGTCGTCGTTTGCCGTCGACACCTCGCCGACGATCGCATAGTCCGACTCCGCCCAGAAGGCATGGAGAACGCCTCGCGTCAGCGTGACGCGCTCGCCGGAGCCGAGCACGAGACGTTCGCCCGCCGGGATGTCGCGCCATTCTCCGTTGACCTGGAGCTTGACGCCCTCGCGGGATGGAAGCTCGATGACCAGACGGCCCCAGCGGCAGATGATGTCCTCCTTCTTGACGGCGTGGAAGTGGCGGGGCGTGACCTGATTCCGCTTCACGTACATCAGCTTTTCGCAGTACTCGGGTTGCTCCGCCAGATTGACGAGAATCAGACCGGATGTGCCGAAGTCGCCAAGGCCGAAGTCCGTCACGTCCCATCGCGGATGGGGCGGCAGCGTCCATCCATGCCTTTCAAAAGCCGTTTTGGCCTCGGCGACGGCCGCATTGATTTCAGATCGCTTCATCGATTTTTCTCCTGCAGGCGGTGAATTACTAAGAGTCTCGTAATTGTTTTTCCACGGAAAGCACCAGAAAGCACGGAATGGCGATAGAGAATGGCGTTTTGTTGTTGCTTCTATTTCGAGGCGCTTAGTATGTCGCAAAGGCGGGACTGGTGGAAGAGCGTGTGGTCGGCCAGGTCGATGCCGTCGGGCAGCATCCCGGACGCTTCGTCGAACATCACGATCCATCTTGATTTCGGGCCGCAGGTGCTCCGCTCCGCGACTCGAACGAAGGCCTCGCCTTCGACCGCCGTGCATTCGAAGGTGAATGCTGCCTGATTGTCGAAGGCATACTGGACGCGGATCGTTGTCCAAAGCGGCCCGTCCTCCAGGATTTCGCAGCTCACCGACACCCTTGATTGCGCCCGAGTCGAGCTTGACAAGCGGAAGGGCCTTGCCATCGTCCAGACTGACGACGCGGTCGCAGTCTTTTGATGCGGCATGAAAGAACGCGGGGTTGATTGTGACAGAAGCCGGCGATTTGTCATCTCCCTGTCTGCATACCGCGAGGAAGAGATGATCCTGGCTCACGATGGCCGGCGGCAGGGTGCCGCGGCGTTTGTTGTTGCAGATCGCTTCATCGCCTCGATGATGCGCAATGGCTCGACGACATCGTCGTCATTGTATTCAGGGACGCCCGCCTCGCCGCAGACCGCCGCGGCGAACGTATCCCATTCATAGAGACCGCTGACGTTCGCGACGCTTGCGGAATCGATGAGGACGCCGCGATTGTCGACCGATTGAATGACGCCCATCTGCGTCTTGTCGTCGGGCAGCCGCTGCGTTCCCACGTTTCTCATGACGGTGCCGTTCTCGTAATGCACCTGGAGTTGGTTCCGGTAGTGGTTCCCGTCGTGGATGCAGAAGCTGGAATAGACCGTCGCCAAGGCGCCGCTCTCGAACAGGATCGTCACGGACGCATTGTCCGCCGTGGGCCGTCCCGTGAAGAGCCGCGACTGCGTCGTGCTGACACTCGAAGCACGGCCGAAGATCCGCACCAGGTCGTTGATGAGATAGATGCCGAGACGGAGAACGGGCGCGACGGGACAAAGCTCCGGATCGTCGTACCAGGTCCCGTCCGCCGTTTCGCGATAGGAGACGTACGAAGAGGCATAGCCGCCGACAGGACGACCCAAGTGGTATTCCGATTCCCATTTTTTGAGAAGCGCGATGTCGTCCGACACCTTCGGGGACGGGGAGTTGAGATGGATGACACGCCCAAGCAACCGGGCTTCGGCGAGAATCGCCGCCGCCGCGTCGGGATCCGTCTCAAACGGCTTCGTCGTCATGACGTCCTTGCCCGCCTTGATGATCCGGCGCAGCAGCGCCGCACGACCGACGGGACCCGTGAACAGTCCCACCGCCTGCACGGTCGCGTTGGCGAGAACCTCGTCCAGCGAGTTGAATCGGGCGAGGCCATGTTTCGCCGCGACCGATTCGAGTCGCACGGGGTCGGCATCGCAGACGCCGACAAGACGGACGCGGGAGCCTTTGGCGGATTGCTTCATCAGCCCGTCCACGATGTGGGCGCCGAAATGGAGCCCGACCACGACAATGTCCACAGTTTTCATGCGATTACTTTTCCCATCCGAATTCGATTTCAATAGTATAGCAAAGCGAGGTTTCTGGCAACCGAGTGTTTGACTTGATCCTGACTTTCCCGTATAGTCGAAAAGATCAAGAACCTATTAGCCGAGGACGCACATTGCGGAGCGGGACAAGACCATGGCACTGATCAGGACGCGAGTTTGCATTGCGGGAAACCGGGGGCATTTGAATGTTCCCCTGGACGACATGAAGAAGTCCGGACACGGCGAGATCGTCGGCGTCTGCGGGGCGGGCCCGGACATGTCGACGGAATCCGTCGCGTCGTCATGTCGGCGGGTTTTCGGAACGGAACCGCCCCGATTCGACGGCGACTACAGAAGCATGCTGGACGCGGCGAAGCCTGACGTGCTCGTCGTCTGCGGCCCCTTCGAAGACCATGCCGCCATGACGGTCGAAGCGGTCGGCCGCGGCATCCACGTCTTCTGCGAGAAACCGGTTTCGACGACGCTCGAGGGCCTCGCGGATGTCGCCAACGCCCATCGTCTCCATCCGGACGTCAAGATCGCGCAGATGTGCGGCCCGCACTACGATACCGGTAATTGGTCGGCGACTTGCCACGCTTCGGAGATCGGAACCGTCCGGTTGATGCACGCCCAGAAATCCTACAAGCTCGGAAAACGCGAGGCGTATTTCATGTCGCGCCAGACCTCCGGAGGGCTGATCCCCTGGGTGGGCATCCACGCCATCTCCTGGCTCTATCATTTCGCCGGAAGGATCCCCTTCAAGGCCGTCTGCGCTTCGCAGTCCTCCGAATTCAACAAGGGCCACGGCGATCTCGAGATGAGCGCCGCCTGCCTGTTCGAGTTCGCCGACGGCGTGGCGGCCTCCGCCTCGATCGATTACCTGCGGCCGGAAAATCCGTCCCTCGGCCATGGCGACGACCGGATCCGCGTGATGGGAACGGACGGCTCGATCGAGGTGCGCGACGACGCCTGCGTCCGCTCAACCCCCACGGGAACCGAGACGTTTTGCGACGCGCCTCCGTTCGGGATGTTCGAAGACTTCCTCCGCAGCGTCAACGGCGAGCCCGCGAACATCATGACCGGCGTCGATCTTCTGCGCGTGACTCAGGCGGCGCTGCTCGCCCGGGAGGCGGCCGATCGCCACCAGCGGATCGTCTTCCCCGACCTCTGATCGCAAAACATGGCCTCCATGCGTTCGGAAGCGGTAGCGAATACACATTTTTACCCATTAAAAATGAATACCACCCCTCCCGCATGGAGGCCATGAAACAAAAGCAACACGATCGAGTCACGCCATCTTGCCGACCGCCTCCTTGGCCTGCGCCAGCGCCCGCACAACGAGGGACGGCCCCAGCGCCGCGTCCCCGACGAGCACGACGGTCGGTGAATCCGGAATCCCGAGCTTGCCGAGAACCGTGGCGCGATCCTGCTTGACGAAGCCCAGCGCGAGCAGAACCAAATCGCAGGAGATCACCTCGCGCGTCCCCTCCACGGGCGTGAACTTCAGCGGCCGCCCCGCAGGCGAAAGCTCCCACGCCACCTGGCAGACCTCCACGCCGCTCACCCGGCCGTCTTCGCCGAGGAAACGTAGGCTGTTGAGACTCCAGCGGCGCAGGCACCCCTCCTCGTGGCTCGAGGACGTGCGCATCTGAGCGGGCCAGTCGGGCCAGGGCGTCGCGTCGGCGCGCGCGGCGGACGGCTTCGGCATGATCTCGATCTGCGTCACGGACTCCGCCCCGTGCCGGTTGCTCGTGCCCACGCAGTCGCTGCCCGTGTCGCCGCCGCCGATGACGAGCACCCTGCGGCTCTTCGCCGAAATCGGCGGCCCGGGAATCTCCCCGCCCAGCGCCTGGTTCTGGCCGCCGAGAAACTCGAGCGCCAGATGGATGCCCGCGAGATCGCGTCCGGGGATCGCGAGATCGCGCGCCGCCGGCGTGCCGATCGCCACCGCGACGACGTCGCTGCGCCGCGCGAGCTCCTCGCCCGCGAGATCGCGTCCGACCTCGACGCCGCAGACGAATCCGATGCCGGACTCGCGCAGGATCTCGATCCGGCGGTCGATGATCCGCTTGTCGAGCTTGAAGAACGGAATGCCGTAGCGCAGCAAGCCGCCCGGCTGCGCGGCGCGTTCGTAGACGGTCACGGCGTAGCCGCGCCGCCGCAGCGCGATCGCCGCGGCGAGCCCGCCCGGACCGCTGCCGACGACGGACGCCTTGAGGCCGTTCTCGGCCTTCGGCACGACGGGCTTGACGAGCCCCATCGCGAACGCCTTCTCGACGACCGCCTTCTCGATCTGGCGGATCATCACCGCTTCGGAAGGCAGGCTCGCCGTGCAGCTCCCCTCGCAGAGCGCGGGGCAGATGCGCGCCGGAAACTCCGGCAGATCGCTCGTGGCGCTCAGCACCGCCCACGCCTCCCGCCAGTCGCCGCGCGCGACGGCCGCGTTCATGTCGGGGATCGCATTGTAGAGCGGGCAGCCGCAGCCGAGGCAGAATGGAATGCCGCAGTTCATGCATCGCTCCGCCTGCTCGCGAAGCTGCTCGCGGGTCGGGTCCGCCTCCACCTCGGCGAAGTCGCCCACCCGGACGCCCACCGGGCGATAGAGGTGGTCGATTCTGCTCTTGTCGATGAATGCCTTGTTGCTCATGTCTGGCGCCTCCTAGTTTTCCGCTTCCTTCATCCGCGCCAGCGCCTTGCTGTATTCGAACGGAATCACCTGGATGAACCGACCACGGACCTCTCGCCAGGCCGCGAGCAGCTCGCGCGCCCACGGGCTGCCCGTCCGGGCGATGTGCTCCCCGATGAGCCCGAGCAGTTCGCGCTCCTCCGGCGAATCCTCGGCGATCGAGCGCAGGTCGACCGTTCCGACGTTGCAGCGCAGATCGAAGTCGTTCGCCGCATCGTAGACGTAGGCGATCCCGCCCGTCATGCCCGCGGCGAAGTTCACGCCGGTCGGCCCGAGCACCGCCACGCGCCCGCCGGTCATGTATTCGCAGCCGTGGTCGCCGAGGCCCTCGACCACCGCCACGACGCCGCTGTTGCGCACCGCGAATCGCTCGCCCGCGCGGCCGTTGAGGAAGATGGAGCCCGACGTGCCGCCGAAGGCGATCACGTTGCCCGCGACGACGTTGTCCTTCGCGGCGAAGCGCGATCCGCGCGGCGGGCGGATCGCGATGACGCCGCCCGAGAGGCCCTTGCCGACGAAGTCGTTCGCCTCGCCTTCGAGATTGAAGGTGACGCCCGGCGCGAGGAACGCCCCGAAGCTCTGCCCCGCGCACCCCGTGAAATTCACGACCACGCTCTCCGCCGGAAGCCCCGCGGCGCCGCGGCGCCGCGCGATCTCGCAGGCGAGGCGCGCGCCGATCGTGCGGTGCGCGTTGCGGATCGCGCGGTTGAGCACGATCTTGCGCGGCGCGCCCGTTCCGGAGGCCGCCTCCTCGAGCAGCCCCTGCAAGGCGGGCAGCAGATGCGCGTCGTCGTACGTCTCCACGGGCTCCTTGCGGCCGCACCAGCGGATCTCCGCCCCCTCGGCCCTCGAGAAGATTTTCGAGAAGTCCAGGTTCCGGGCCTTGTAGAAGTCGATGGCGCGGTTCATGCGCAGGCGATCGGTGCGTCCGACCGCCTCGTCGAGCGAGCGGAAACCGAGCTGCGCGAGCAGCTCGCGCACTTCGCCCGCCAGCAGACGCAGGAAGTTCTCGATGTACTCGGGCTTTCCCTTGAAGCACTTGCGCAGCGCGGGGTCCTGCGTGGCGACGCCGACCGGGCAGGTGTTCTCGTGGCACTTGCGCATCATCACGCAGCCTAGGCAGACGAGCACCGTCGTCGCGAAGCCGAACTCCTCAGCCCCGAGCAGCGCGCCGATCACGACGTCGCGCCCGGTCTTGAGCTGGCCGTCCACCTGGAGGCGGACGCGGCCGCGCAGCCGGTTGAGGACGAGCGTCTGCTGCGTCTCGGCGAGCCCCAGCTCCCACGGGAGGCCCGCGTGCTTGATGCTCGTCAGCGGCGAGGCGCCCGTGCCGCCGTCGTGGCCGCTCACGAGAATGGCCTCGGCATGGGCCTTCGCCACGCCGGCGGCGATCGTGCCGACGCCGACTTCGGAGACGAGCTTCACGGAGACGCGCGCGTCGCGGTTGGCGTTGTGCAGATCGTAGATGAGCTGCGCGAGGTCCTCGATGGAGTAGATGTCGTGGTGCGGCGGCGGCGAGATGAGCGTGACGTAGGGCGTGGCATGGCGCACGCGGGCGATCGTCGCGTCCACCTTGTGCCCGGGGAGCTGGCCGCCCTCGCCGGGCTTCGCGCCCTGCGCCATCTTGATCTGCAGCTCCTTCGCGCCGGCCAGATATGAGATCGTCACGCCGAACCGCCCGCTGGCGACCTGGCGGATCGCGCTGCGGCGGTCCTCGCCGCCGGGCCCGGGGATTTCGCGGTCCGGATCCTCGCCGCCTTCGCCGGAGTTGCTCATGCCGCCGAGGCGGTTCATCGCGATCGCGATCGCCTCGTGCGCCTCCGGGCTCAGCGAGCCGAGGCTCATCGCGCCGGAGACGAAGCGCCGGACGATGCACTCGACGCTCTCGACCTCCTCCAACGGGACGGGTTCCGCCTCCGCGAACTCGAAGAGGCCGCGCAGCGTGCAGAGACGCTCCGCCTGTTCGTTGATGAGTCCCGCATATTGCCGGTACTTCGCCACGTCGTTCGTCTGGACGGCCTGGCGGAAGAGGCTCAGGCTCTGAGGCGACCACAGGTGGTTCTCGCCGTCCTGCCGGAAGCGGTACTGCCCCCCCGCCGGGAGGACCTCCTCGCCGGCGCGCGCCTCGGCCTCGGCGTGGCGGCGTGTGCACTCCGCCGCGATCTCGGCCATCCCGATGCCGCCGATGCGCGACGCGGTGCCGGGAAAATAGCGGTCGACGACGGACGGGGCGATGCCGACCGCCTCGAAGATCTGCGCAGAACGGTAGCTGCGCAGTGTCGAAATGCCCATCTTCGACATGACCTTGAGCAGCCCCTTGTCGACCGCCTTGATGTAGTGCTCCGCGGCCTTCGCGGGGTCGCAGCCCGTGCGCCCCGACGCCGCCAGCGCGGAGACCGTCTCGAGCGCCAGATACGGATGAATGGCCGTGGCGCCGTAGCCCAGCAGCAGCGCGTAGTGCATCACCTCGCGCACTTCGCCGGACTGCACCACGATGCCCACGGGCGGACGCAGCCCGGCCTCGATGAGCGCGCGGTTCACGGCCGCCGTCGCCAGCAGCGAGGGAATGGGCATTTCGCCGGCGGGCAGTTCGCGGTCGCTGAGGATCAGGATGCGCCGTCCGGACTTCGCCTCGGCGACGGCCCGTTCGCGGAGCCTGCCGAGGGCGGCTTCGAGATCGTCGCGCCAGCCCAGCGCGATCGTCGCGGAGGACATCTTGACCTCGTTGACGAGACCGAGCCGGTGGATGTCCTCGTCCGTCAGCACGGGGCGCTGGAGCCGCACGACGCTGGCGCGGTGCGCCTCTTCGGAGAGGATGTCGCCCTGATTGCCGATGTAGGTCGTGAGGCTCATCACCAGCGCCTCGCGGATCGGGTCGATCGGCGGGTTGGTGACCTGCGCGAAGAGCTGCTTGAAGTAGTTGAAGAGAGGCTGCGGCTGCGTGGAGAGCACGGCCAGCGCGGCGTCGTTGCCCATCGAGCCGATCGGCTCCTCGCCTCCCGCCGCCATCGGCAGCAGGATGACCTCGAGATCCTCGCGCGACCAGCCGAAGACGCGCTGCCGCTTCGGCAGATCCTGGCGGAGGACGGCGGCGTTGACGGAATCGAAGAGGCCGCTGATGGCGATCTTGTTCTCCTCGGCCCAGCGACGGTAGGGGCGCTGGCGGGCGACGGCGTTCTTCAACTCGGTATCGTGGACGAGGCGGCCGCGCTCCAGATCGCACCAGATCATCTCGCCGGGGCCGATGCGGCCCTTCTCGACGACGTCGGACGCGGGGATGTCGAGGACGCCGGTCTCCGAGGCGAGGACGAAGAGGTTGTCGCGCGTGAGCGTGTAGCGCGCGGGGCGCAGGCCGTTGCGGTCGAGGGCGGCGCCGATGTTCACGCCGTCGGTGAAGCCCACGGCGGCGGGCCCGTCCCAGGGTTCCATGAGCTGCGAATGATAGTCGAAGAAGCCGCGCACGTCGCGCCCGAGGTGGTAGTCGGCGCCCCAGGCCTGAGGCATGAGCATGAGCATCGCATGGGGCAGGCTGCGCCCGCAGGCCGCGAGCAGTTCGAGCATGTTGTCGAGGCAGGCTGAATCGCTCTGCGCCTCGTCGACGAGCGGCAGCAGCTTGGCGAGGTCCTCGCCGAAGAGCGGGCTGCGCAGGAACGGTTCGCGGCTGCGGAGCTGGTTGAGGTTGCCGCGCAGCGTGTTGATTTCGCCGTTGTGGGCGAGGAAGCGGTAGGGGTGCGCAAGCTTCCAGGTCGGGAACGTGTTCGTGCTGTAGCGCTGGTGGACGAGCACGAGCGCGCTCTCGAGGTCGGGGTCGCGCAGGTCGGGGTAGAAGGCGTCGATCTGGGTCGCGAGCAGCAGCCCCTTGTAGACGATGCTCCGGCTGGAGCAGCTCGGGAGGTAGCAGCCGCGGACCGTCTTCTCGACGAGGCGGCGCACGACGAAGAGTTTGCGCTCGAGCGCGGCGGGGTCCGGGAGCGACG
>JAAZAI010000187.1 GCA_012514445.1 Lentisphaerota bacterium | reverse complement strand
TCTCCGCTGTAGAACTCGACGCCGCCGCGATAGCTGTCGTTCTCGACAATGCAGCGTTCATAGCGAACCCGGACCTCCGGATACACATCGACGATGCCGCAGCCGGCGTTGTGGTCGAAGCGCGAGTCGCGGACGACGGCCTGCGTCCCGTGGTTCGAGATGCCCTGATCCATGTTGAAGCACCCTCGGACTCGCTCGAACACGACGCCCTCGGCTCGCGTCGTGGCAAAACCGTCCTGCGTGCCGTACAGGGCCGTCAGATTCCGGATGATCACATGCGATTGACCGCAATGCACGATGGTTCCCGCGCCGGGGGCCTCGATAAGGATGTCGCCGGGCGTTTTGCCGTCCGGCAGCCTGACATGGAGCCGGTTGTGCAGCGGATCCTGGATGTCGGTTCGGTTCTTGTGGAGAAAATAGCCCAGCGGCTGCAAGGCGTCCCTCGACGAGGCGTTGGTGCCGGGCTTTCCGTCGAAGAAGACGAGGTCGAACCCCTTCCAATGCCCGTCCATGACGTGGGCGTTGTTCGGCAGCATCATGCTGAAGACGCTGTCTCCCTCGCTCCGCCAGGCGTCCGCCCCGTAATGCGTGAGCCGGTTGATCACCGAGCCGCGTCCGTCGAAGACGAACGGCTGCTCGGGAGTGCCACCGACGGGAATGTCGACACACTCGTCGTAGGGCGTCTCGTTCGGCGTCAGCAGAACGGTGTCGGATGGCCCGACCTGCGCAAACGCGCGGGCGATCGTGCGGAACGGACGGGCCGCGCCGCCGTCGCCGGCATCGCTCCCGCGCACGTTGTCGACGACGTATTCGGCGCTCCACGCCGAAACCGCGCACAGCAGCAAGCCCAGGAGGGGCGGAAGGGAGGCCATCCGCTTCATCAGAACGAAACGCCTTTCGAGAGCGCCGTGTTGGCGATCAGGATGATCCGGTAGTCATGGCCTTCCACCGGGACGCGCAGGACGTTGGGTATCATGCTCTGGCTTGCCAGGTTGTTGACACGTGGGATATCGGCTTCCTCGACGTTCCGCTCGAAAAGGTTTCCCGGTGATCGGAACGTCTCGAAGTCCACGACCTCGCGGCGCTCGAAGTCCCCTGGTTTCCGGATGAGTTCGGGCAGATTCATTTCGAGGCGGAGGGTCCGGGCCTTGGCGTCGAAGTTGCTCAGGATCACGATCAGGCTGTCGTCCCCGCGCCAGACGACCGCACCGCTCTTTTCCGGCTCCCCCAGCACCTCGAACCGTCCTTCCGCCGCCCACAGGGGAATGCACTCCAACGCGCCGCCGTTGAGCTTCTTGAGGAGCTGGTACTTGATGGCATCGCTCGCGTCGCCCTCCAGCTTGCCGAAAAACTCCATGCCGTGCGCCAGCATGGTCGCCTGGGCGCTGCGGTGGACCTTCTCGGCAGCGGCGGGGTCGTAGTTCCCGAAGGCGTCGACGTAGCTTTGGTTCTTGAAGTGGTAGAGGTGGCTGAGTCGGTAGCCCCACAGATAGGGATTATACTGAACTTCCATGAAGTCGCGCGGGTGCATGTCGATGAAATCCGGCGTGCCCATGGCGGGGGTGGCCATCTCGCCTCCCATCGCCAGATCGGCGAAGGCCATGATCGGCGCGAACTGGAAGCGGGTGTTGTGGATGCAGATGCGGTACTTCGGACGCATCCGGTCCAGCAGCACACGCATGCGCTTCATGTGCGCCCGCTGCCCCCAGAGGCAGTAGCCGGGCTGCACCCGACCGTCGGGCAGCGTGTACGCGGCGCCGGTTCGGGGGTTGTAGGCCGTGCGCGGATAGACGTTGTCGAAATAGAAGCCGTTGCCGCCGCAGTCCTCGATCCAGCGCTTCGTCTCGTAGAGGGCGATGTCGCTGAACACCTTGTTGATCATCAGACCGAAGCTCGGGCCGTAGGCCGCGTCCAGATCCTCGCCGAAATAGGCGTAGAGGTCCTCGGGGATGTCCATTTTCGAGGTTTCCGTATACGGGGCGTAGACGGAGGCGTAGCGCTGGTAGGCCTCGGCAACCTCGCGGTTTCGAACCGGATCCTGAGGATAGCGCAGGGCGAACTCCTTGCGGTCGCTCTTGCCTGGCACCCAGCGGCCCGCCTCCTGGAGGAAGCCGAAGGTCAGCGCCGAGCTGTAGTGGTCGCTCATGGGGCGGACGGGGTTGACGTTGAGGCCGAACACGATTTCGCGCTCTCCGTCCAAGGCGACCTTTCCGGAGGCGAGGTTCGCGACCAGATCCACGCCGCCGTCCTCTCGGCGGATGATCTCCAGCGCGGGTTTCACCGCATCCGGCCACCAGCCGCGATCGCTGTCGGCAAACCAGGTCATGCCGGCGGCTTGGTTGCCCACCCAGACCACGGGGACGAAGGAGCCGACGGTCATCTTCTGGTACGGCACTTCCTTCGAGGTCCACACCACACCGGGTTTCCCGTCGCCGGGGATGCGCCCGGCGGCGCAGCTCTGACGGAAATTCGCCCCGATCGTCATGTAGTTCAGCGAGGCATCCTTGCCGAACGGGATCACCAGCCTCAACCCGTCCAGATCGACGGGGTCGCCCACGGGCTTCACCCGCAGCGTGATCCGGCCCGTGCTGTCGTACTCCCACAGGGACTCGACGCGGATCGCGACGCCTTCGCATTCGGTTGACGCCTCATAGACGGCGCGCACATCCGTGGCAGAAGTCGGCGTCGCGCGGGAGCCCGCCCCGTCTGCCACGAAGGGCTTTCCACCCGCCATCCCCTCGATTCGGATCGGGCCCTGCAGCAAGTCCAGGCCGCGGACGGCGACCTGCTCCGGCAACGCCAACCCCTGCATGGCGATCGTCTTGCCGTAGGCGCGCAGCGTGTGCGCCTCGGCCTTGAGCGACTCGAACGGAGCGGGAATGTGATCCTCCTCGCCGATGGTGTTGCCGATCCAGGGGAACTCCGAAAGATCGCGCACCACGATCTCGCGACTGGAATCGGAGAGCGTCTTGCCCTTGCGGTCCACCAGCGCGACGCGGCAGGTGTACGTGCCGGGTTCGAGCGCGGGCAGGTCGATCTGACGGTCGACTTTTCCGTACTGGAAATCCGTCAAGCGCTCCGAAGCGATGATCGCGCCGTCGGGGCCGAGGAACGCGACGTCGGCCGCCAGGACTTCGTCGACCTGCGCGAAGTCGTAGATATCCACCGTTGCCCGAAAATAGTTGTTCAGCGGCGCATAGGCGACATCGAATGTGAAGGGGTCTGGATCGGCCACGAAGTCGACGCCAATGCTGTTGCCCGGATCGTTGAATTTGACCATCCGGCTCCAGGTGTAAAGGGATCGATCGCCCTCCAGAACCATGATCGCCACCTCATGCGGGGCAAGATCCTTGACTGCATCGCCCAGGGGATGATTCTGCGAGAAGACTCGCTGTTCGCCGGGCTTCAGCGCGACTGGCAGCCGTTGCTCGACCAGTACGCTTCGCTTGCCCGTTGCGCGATCGACCGTGCTGACAACCGCCACGACCTCTCCGGCAAACGGGGCATCGCCGGGGTTGTGGATGTCCAGGTCGAACACCAGGGCCTTCTTCTTCACGATCCGCTCGGGATTGGAGAATCCGATCACCGGAACCGTCTCCGAAAAGGTTGCGGGAATGCCCCAGCCGTAAAAGCCGCTCCAGCCAATGCCGGGGTTCTGCAGGTTGGTGGCCAGCCCGATTTTCCAGATTTGCCCCGGCTGAATCGGCTCGTCCTGATACACGCTGGTGCGGGGGATCGCGATCTCGGCCTCCCAGTGGCGACCGTCCTCGGTCAGGCTCTGCTTGTAGTCCCACTCGGCATCCCAGTCGTAGTTCTTTTGTCCGATCTGATACTGGTTCTCATAATCCCAGCGGTTGCCCACGGCATTGCCCATGAACTGCCACCGGCACATTGAAGGATGCGAGCCGAAGGAGTCCCGGTCGATATACGCCTCCAGCGATGTCTCCCAGACCACGACATGGTCATGTTTCGGTTCGCGGCTGACGCGTTTGAGCTTTTCGCCCTCGCGCATCTCCAGCCGCTGCCCGAAGTAGATGTGATCCGCATCCCAGCCCACATAAAACACCGAGCTCGGACGCTCCATGAGCCCCTGCCAGCCGGTTCCACCTCCCAGTGGAATCCGCACCGCGTGGTCCCATTCACCCGGCGAGAAGCGTCCGTCAATCACCGGTGGCTGCGACAGCTTCGGCAGATGAAACTGGGTCTGGAAAATATCCGGCGTGCTTTCCTTCTCCGCCTCAACCTGCTGATGAATGGCGTACAGCGCCTTTCGTGCATCAGCCTTGGCCTGCTCCAGTTCCTCCAGCTTCTGCTCGATGCGCACACGTTCCGCGTCCAGATCCCGCACGTCCGC
>JAAZAI010000186.1 GCA_012514445.1 Lentisphaerota bacterium | reverse complement strand
TCCAGGCACCGCGGCACTTCATCCTTGGAGACGTAAATGAGCTTGAAAAACTGGAAAGACAACGGATGGATCAGGGAACATCGAACCTCTAAACAAGCTCATCCACTCCTGGCTTGGAGATCTTTGCGAAGCAAACAATAATGGAGTATCGTCGAAAGGTGCCAAGCAGAAACCCGTCGCGTCTGCGACCGACGATATTCCGTCCAACCTTTGGAAGGTGGGATGACATATGTTGGGAAAAACGAACGCCTTGGGGTCTCGATGGCTTCAATCACCCGAAGCTTTCAGATTCCTGCATCGGGAGGAAAAATCTTGGTGATTTCCTTTGGAGTCAACCGGCTCATGAAGGAAACGGCGCCGGTTGAAGACTTCAAGAAATTTCTTCCAATTGGAATGCGGTTTGTGTCCTCTATCACTTTCCTTGACAAGAAGCAGTTGAACAACGAGAAGTCCATTGAGGCAAAGGTTACGGACAAGGTTTTTACCGTCGGATTTCCAGTTCCCTCCCTCATGGGTCAGGAAGCAAGATATACAGAGGGTGTTGTCAGTGCGCTGTCAGGCATTGGAGGAGATCGTAACTTCATACAGACAACCACCCCTGTTCAGAGCGGCAACAGCGGCGGTCCACTCATGAACGAAAAGGGGCAGGTCGTGGGTGTGATCCAAAGTAAAATTGGATCAGATTCACTGGTCTCCACCACAGACGAACAGACACAAAACGTGAACTATGCCGTGAAGATTGAGAATCTCCGGATACTTGCCGACAAGGTGGGTGTTGTCCCTGGGGCGCTTGGCGTGACCACCAACGCAACACGGCATGATGTTTTCAACAGAGTCAGGGCTGCGACCGTTCTCCTACAGGCAAGGTAATTGGTCCAGGCGACAGTCCGGAGATTTTCCTCGGGAACTCGGTTCCATGCGGCGGGGTTCCATTCGCTGGAGCCTGTCCGCCAGATCGAGCGGCACGGAAAAGACCATCTGGCCAACGCGCAGGCCCTATTGCGTCGCGACGTCGAGCTTCACCCACCCGTCGGGTTCCGCGAAGGCGACGATTTCGACGATGCCCAGCGGCGCCATCGCGGCGAGCGAGCGCTCGGCGATTTCGACGCCTTCGACCACCGCGACGGCGGCGTCTCCCCCGGCCAGCGAACCGGCCAGCTTGGCGATCGCCCCGAGGTGGCGCAGTTCGCCATGCACCGCCGCCATGTCGGCGCGCCCGGCGGCGAAGGCGGCGGGGTGCGCACGCTGCCACGCATCCGCCAGCCCGGCGAGGGTCGGGTCGCCGGGCTGGACGTCGGCCGAGCGGCGCCTGCGGTAGCTGCCGTAGTGCGAGCCGATGTGGAGAAAATGATCATCTTCCAATTCGAAAAAGGCCATGTCCTCTGGCTTCGCGCGACCCAGGAACTCAAGATGGGATGAAAAGACGAAGCGCGTCTGGACGTGGGGCCGCTCGGCCCAGTCCGTCCGAAGCTTCGCGTCCTCGAAATCGCGCCGGGCGGTCTCGAGCCAGGCGCTCGACCAGGTCTTGAAGTCCTCGTCCGGGCTCCAGGGCAGCACGGCGTTGAGCGCCGGATAGGCCAGGCCCATCAGGCGTCCCTCGAACGGCCTGCCGCCCAGGTAGACGGCGGCGAGCCCTCGTCCCACAGGGGGCGCCGAGGGGCCGAGCCGTTCGACGGCGGCGGCGTCGAAGACGGCGAGCAGCGGAACGCCTTCCGCTGACAGGCCCATTCCCGGAGGAGGAAGATCGCCGGAATTCGAGAACGGGTGGAGTCCGGCGAGCGCGGGCTCGTCGAGCTTGCCGCGAAGCGTGAACGCAAAGCCGGGACCGCGAAGGGAGCCGGTCGTGAACGCGAGCGGCGCGCCGTCGGCGAAGCGCGGATCGGAGGCCCACACGGCATGGCGGACGCCGTCGAAGCCGGTCTTCCACGGGCGCGCGCCGGCAAAGGCCGTGGCGAGGGCGTCGTCGCGAACGCCGATCACGACGCGGTCGGCGAGGTGGCGCACCGTCTCGGGATCGGTGGAGAGCGTGGCGAGGAGCATGCCGTCGACGATGTCGAGTCCGAGCAGGAGGTCGCGCCCGAAGGAATCGACAAGCCCTTCGAAGCGCATGAAGCGCGTCCCGGTCGGCGTCGCCTCCATGCGGCCGAGGCCGGGGATCCACTTCACGAGCCAGAGCAGCTCCATGAACTTGGTCTTCCAGCCCACATAGCTGGCGCCGGCGAGATGGGCGTCGTCGAAGGCGCCGCTCCACGCATGGGGAACGTAGCCGACGACGGTGTCGCGGCCGGTGAGCCAGAACATCGTCTGGTAGATGCCGGGTTCTTCGGCGATTTCACGTGCGTCGGGAACGCCGGCCCGTTCGAGGATCTCCACGAACGTCTCGTTGCGGCCGATCGCCTTCCATTCGGCGGCGAGGCCGACGTGATAGGAGACGGCGGTCGCCTCGAACGGGATGGCCGAGAAGAGGGCATCCATCCGCCGCGGATGCCAGAAGCACCAGATCGCGCAGAGCAGCGCGAAGATCTTGAGACACGTCCTGGGCGAAGGGCGCCTGAACTTCATTCAGGATCCTACTCGGCGTATTCGTCTTCCGTCGCGTCCGCCGGGGCGTCGAGCAGCCCCTTGGCATCGGGCTTCATCGCCGTGAGATTCGCCTCGAGCCAGCCCGTCCAGACGAGGTTGGCGGACTCGGAGAACATCGTGCCGCCGGCCTGGTTCTTGATCGAGTCGAACATCACCTTCTCGCCGGGCTGGCGGTCGATGATCTGGAAGAAGACCGCGCCGCCGGGGAAGAGAATCGGGCCCCTGGAGACATCGCCTGCGCCCATGGAGGCCATCGTGGTGGCGATCTGGCGTCCTCCGGGAACGTCGGTTTCGCCGTAGGAGGCCATGAGGGAATACGTGAAGTTGGTGCTGACCACGAGATTCTGCTCGGCGGCGACGTCGCGGAACGCCTTGCCCGCTTCCAGGCCGAGGTTCATGGCGTCGGCGATCTTGTCGATCTGCGTGCGGAAGGCCGTGTCGGCGGCATCGGCCATCGCGGCGTTGCGGGCTTCCTGTTCAACGTCTTCGAAGGGGCGGACGTGCGCGGGGACGTTGGTGACGAGGCCCATGACGTAGGACTCGGCGCCGCCGTTGACCGCTTCGCTGAAGCGGGCGATGCCCGGCCCGGGCTCGAGCGCGAACGCGGCTTCCACGAAGGGAGGCGAGGCTTCCGCGATCACGGGGAAGCCATCGGCGGCGAAGAGGCGGCTCGTGACGACCGCATGGCCGGCGGCGGCCGCGGCGTACTCGAAGGTGAGTGTCTCGCTGCGGTTGGTGTAGAAGACGTCGGAGAACTCGGCCGCGGCGCGATAGGCGAGGCGCTTGGAAGCCTCGGCGGCAAGCTCGTCCTCGATCTCGGCGCGGACGTCTTCGAGCGGCTTCGTCGTCTCGACGTCGTTCGTGCCCTTGAAGACGAAACGGCTGATGTTGGCGTCGTAGAAGTCGAGGACCTCCTCCTCGTCGACCGAGACCTTGTCGAGGTAGTCCTTGGCCTTGAAGGGCGTGTAGACGACCTGGCGCCGCTCGGGCAGCGAGTAGAGATCGGGATGCCGGTCGTAGAACGCGCGAACCTCCTCGTCGGTCACGGTCATCGCGGCGGCGGTGAACGCGTTGGAGGCGACGGCCGTGCAGAGGGTGAAGACATCGGTGTATCCGCGCGTCTTGAGGTCGAGGGTGGCGGGCGGCACCCAGACGGAGCTGGTGGTGACGAGCTGTTCGAGGCGTCCGAGGATCACGCGGCGGCGCAGCATCTCCTCGTAGAAGACGGGCTCCATGTTGGCGTTGCGGAGCATGGCGCGGTACACGGCTGTGTTGAAGACCTTGTTCTGGTCATGGAAGGAGGGGTCCGATTGGACGATGCGGGCAAGTTCCTCGTTGGAGACGGCGATCCCCATCTTCTCGGCGGTCTTGAGCGCGGCGAGCCGGAGCCAGATTTCGCGCTCGACGTTGTCGAAGGTCTCGCCGCCGTTGTCGATCTCGAACGCGATGGCGCGGCGGACCGTTTCATAGTCCATCCGCCGGACGGGCTCGCCGCCGAGGGACCCGAGGCCCTCGTCGGCGACGTTGCCGTTGCTGCAGGAGGTGAGATCCGAGCCGGCGAACGCCACGGCCACGATGGTTGCGAAGATGCCCCAGACCCACTTGTTGCGGATCATGTTGTTGAACTTGATGATAAACACGCGAGAACCCTCTTGGCGCACCGAATATCTGAACTATCAAAAAACAGGCATCCCGGCGGTGCATGCCCTGGGATGCCTGTTCCAAAACCTTCGCGAGGACTACCGCAGTCCGACGGGCGTTGGCGAGGGCTTCGTCGTCGGCACCACGGGCTTGTGCGGGCGCGTGGTGCTGACGACAGGCGGCTCCGGAACGGCATCGGTGCCGACGAAGCGCGCCAGCCCCGTGCCGGGGCGCGTCGTCGTCGTCGTGCTCGTCGACGTGGTGGTGGTCGTCGTCGTCGAGACGGCGACAAGGAAGACGTCGCCGGGGCGCTCCTCGTCCGGATCGGCGCCGAGGGCGTCGCGCACGGCGTTGTAGAGATCGCGGTTCTGCCAGGCCGTGGTTCCGCCGAGAACCGTCATGGGCTCGAGCACGGCATCCTTCGCATCGGCCTGAAGGGCCTCGGGCAGGACTTCGAGCGCGCCGATGAGGGGCGCCGTGTCCAGCGACGCGAACGCCATGGACGCGAAGACCTCCTGCACATATCCGATCCGTTCGGCGCCGTCCGGCGCGAGGGCGAGGGACGCCTCGGCGATGGCCTTGGCGACGGCGACGCGATCGGCTTCGCTCCAGTCCTTGACCGTGGCGAGCAGGGTCGTGGCGATTTCGCCGAGAAGCACGCGCTTCTCTTCGTATGTCTTGCCCTTGCTGACGACCGAATCGACGGCCTTCTTGGTGATTTCCACCGCTTTCGCGATGTCGCCCTTGCTTTCGGCAAGCAGTTTGGCGAGGGCCACGTACTGGCTGGGCACCACGACGGGCGCGGCGGGCGCGGCAGAGGCGTCCTCGGCTCCGTTCACCGTGAATCCCGCAAAGAAACCCATGATTCCCAGCATGGCCGCCAACATGATTCGTTTTTTCATTTCGCTCCTCCTGGGGATTGACCGCTACCGCGACCGACCCGATCCCGTGCTACCAGTTGTCAAAATTGAAGTTGATCGCCTCGCCGCCTTCCGCCTCGCCGGCGGCCGGCGCGGCTTCGGCACCGCCGTCTGCCGCAGGCGCATCGCCAGCGGCGGAGACGCCATCTGCCTGCGCTCCCGCTTCGCCCGCCGGCACTTCTCCGGCGCCCTCGGGCGCAGCCGCGCCATCGGAGGCCTTCTCGGCCGCGATCGCGGAATCGACCACGGCCGACTGGCCTTCGAGGAAGGCGTAGGAAGTGATGCCGCCGTCCGGCGCGACGACCATGATGGAAACGGCCATCTTGCCGCCGACTTCCGCGAACGTCCGCCAGATCTTCACAATGCTCCGGTTTTTGAACGACACCGACTCGATGCCGTCCACGCCGCGCTCCACATCCGCCATGAATTCGCCGCCCAGACTTGAGAGGCGCGTGAAATCTTTGTCCCCGAAGATCTCGACGGCCGAATTCCGCTTGATCGAATGGACTTTATACTGCGGGCCCGCCAACTCCATGAGGCTGCCGCCGGAGGCGAAGACCACCGTGTGGTGCCTGCCGTCGTAGGCGACGGAAATCTCGTTGCGCTCCGTCAGCTTGGAACAGACCACGCCCAGCGGCGTCTTCACCGTCAACGCATTGATGCCGGCCTCGACCTCGACATCCGTGATGCCGCCGGTCTTCACCTTGCTGATGGTGATGAACGTCCGGAGCTTGCCGTTGGCGAGCTCCATGACCTTCTTCTCCGCGTCGCCTCCCTCGCCATGGCTGATGACGAGGTCGCCGCCGGCGCCGAGCTTGAACTGATGGTCGCTGGAAAGGACGAGATGAGCCTCCGGCATCTGATCTTCCTTCGCCTTCGGATGCGCCTTGCCCACCACGACGCGCGTCCCGTAAGGATAGGCCTGGCCTTCGACCGCCGGCACGGACTCCGCGTCGCCAGGTCTCATCACCGAGACCGGGCCCTGGATTTTGGTGATCCGGAAGAGAGGATCGAAAAAGGCCGAGAACGCATCGCTTCCACACGTGGCGAAAAGAAGTGCGGCTACTGTTGTCAAACGAAGCCTAGAGATCATACTGTTGTGTTCTCCGAATCGAAAATGCTTGCGCCGCCTGGATTCAGCCCAGTCCGGAAAGATGGTTTTGCTCTTACACGCGATAATATTAGGCGCAAACCCCGGCGATGTCAAACTGAAACATACAGGTTCTTGCCCCGGATGTAGGCCGCCACCGCCGCGGGGACGATCCCATCCACGGAACGCCCCGCCTCAAGGCGTCGCCGGACTTCGGAGGAGGAAACGTCCTGCGAGAAGTCCTCCACGACCCCGGCGAGCAGACGGGCCGCGGTCTCCCCTTCGAACCCGGGGACGCGATCGACCGGCCATCCCGGGCGCGCGAGCGTGAGGATCTCGCAGAGCCCCGCGAGCGCCTCCGCCTCGCGCCACCGGTGCAGCGTCGCCAGCGAGTCCGCCCCGATGATCAGGACGAGCCGGACGCCCGGCCACGCCGCCTCGAAGTGCCGCACGGTGTCGATGGTGTAGGACACGCCCGCCTTCGCGATCTCGTAGTCGGAGACCGAAAACGCCGACTCGTCCGCGATCGCCAGCCGCAGCATCGCAAGTCGATCCGCGTCCGGGGCGACCATCCGCCCGACCTTCAGCGGCGAGGCCGCCGCCGGGATGAAGACGACCTCGTCAAGCCCGCCGGCCTCCCGCGCCCTGCGGGCCGCCGCCAGATGGCCGTTGTGAACGGGATCGAAGCTCCCGCCGAACAACCCGATTCTGCCACGCTTCGCATCCACCGCGCCTCCTTGGCCGGCCCGGCTCACTTCGCCCGGAGCCGATCCGCCGTCTCGAGAATGAAGGCGGCGAGCTTGTCGTGCAAGTCCGGACGCTCCAGCGCGTAGAGGATGTTCGTCTTGATGAAGTCCAGCTTGTTCCCGGCGTCGTGCCGGCGCCCCGCGAACTTCAGCCCGTACATCGCCCGGGCGGCCACTTGCATGCGCATCGCGTCCGTGAGCTGGATCTCCCCGTTCTTGCCGGGGCGGACCTGCGCCAGATGATCGAAGATCTCCGGCGTGAGCACGTAGCGCGAGGCGATCGCGAGGTTCGAGGGCGCCTCCTCGGGCGCCGGCTTCTCCACGAGGTCTCGGATCAGCACCACGCCATCCGTCACGGACGTCCCGTCCACGATCCCGTAGCGGCTCACGCGGTCCTGCGGCACCGCCTCGAGCGCCACCACGGACTCCTGGTACCGGTCGAACACGTCCAGAAGCTGCCGCGTCACCGGCGTGCCGTTCGAGGACTGCATGAGCGTGTCCCCGAGCAGCACGGCGAAGGGCTCGCCGCCCACGTGGTGGCGCGCCAGGGAAATCGCGTCCCCCAGCCCGCGCAGCTCCTTCTGCCGCACGTAGTGGATCTCGGCCATGTCCGAGATGCGCCGGATCAGCTCCAGCTCCGCCGTCTTGTGCTTCGCCTCCAGCTCGGCCTCCAGCTCGAAACTGCGGTCGAAGTGGTCCTCCAGCGCCCGCTTGCCCTTGCTGATGATGATCAGGATGTCCGTGATGCCGGAGGCGACCGCCTCCTCGACCACGTACTGGATCACCGGCGTGTCCACGACCGTCAGCATCTCCTTCGGCTGGGACTTGGTCGCCGGGAGAAACCGCGTCCCGAACCCCGCGGCGGGAATCACCGCCTTGCGTACTTTCATGCTCGTCCTCTTCTGCTCCAGTTCACACGCTAGATTGGCGAACGCCGCCATCGACGCCAGAGTCTACCGCGCCGACCTCCCGCCTGTCCAGCGCAATGCCATGCCAGGCCGCCGAAAGCCCAATCCACTGCTCCACGGAAAGCTCCTCGGCCCGCGCCGTCTCCGACGCGCCGCACGCCGCCAGCGCGCGCCGCGTGAACGCGGCCTCCCGCGCGAGTCCGCCAGGCGCGTCGCGCAGGCTCGCCGCGAGCTGCTTGCGGCGGTGCAGGAACGCCGCCTTCGTCAGCGCCTGCAGCGCCGCCCGCGCCGCGGCGTCGAGCGGGAAGCGCTCGTGCCGCACGAGCTTGACCACGGCGGAGACGACCTCGGGCCGCGGATGGAAGCACGAGGGCTTCACGGTCTTGACGAGGGCGATGTCGTAGCGCTGCTGCAGCCAGATGCTCACGGCCCCCATGTCGGAGGTCCCCGGACCCGCCACGAAACGCTCGGCCACTTCCTTCTGGAGCAGCACGACCATCACCGCCGGAGCGGCCTCGCACGTCGCGGCGTCCACCACGACGCGCACGCCGACGGAATACGGGAGGTTCGAGACGAGACGCGTCGCGCCGGCGGCGAAGCGGGACGCGAGATCGACGTCGAGGGCGTCCGCGTGGATCAGCTCCAGCCGGGGGTCGCCGCCCCAGCGCCGCTCGAGGATCTGGTGCAGCCCCGCGTCCTTTTCGATGGCGACGACCTTGGCGCAGCGCGCCATCAACTGCTCGGTCAGCACGCCGAGGCCGGGTCCGACCTCGATCGCCACGTCGGCAGACGAGAGCTCCGCGACCGCGACGATCGCGTCGAGGATGTTGCGGTCGATCAGAAAATTCTGGCCCAGGACCTTGTTGGGGCGGATGCCGCCGGATTCCAGCAGCGCCATCACCTCCCGGGGGCTCGTGAGATTCATCGGCCTCGCCCTCCGTCCGTCAGAGCGGATCGAACGTGCGGATCACCGCTGCCTCGCGAAGGCGGGCGATCCAGCTCGCGTAGAGGCGCTCGGACTCCTGGGCGTGGAGCTCGGCCTCGATCTGCTCGCGCACGTCGCGCAGGCTCAACGCCTTTGCGGGCTCCGTGGCCTTGCGGAAGATGACAAAGCGCTTGGCGCCGAGGGCGATGGGTTCCGAGATTTCGCCGTCCTTGAGCGTGACGACGGCCGCCGCCAGCGCAGGCGCCAGCACCGCCTCCGGCACGATGAAGCCGTAGTCGCCGCCCGCGTCCGCCATGGCGTCCACGGAAAGCTCCCGCGCGAGCTTGTCGAAGGCCTCGCCGGCGGCGAGGCGGTTCGTGAAGGCGGCGTAGCCGGCGGCGAAGCCCTCGTCGTCCGCCAGCGCGAAGACGAGCACGTTGACCGTCGCCGGTGTCTTGAGCTGCTCCTTGCGCGCCGCGTAGGCGGCCGCGATCGCGTTGGGGGAGACATGGACGTTGCCGGTGACGAAGGACTGGCGCATGGAGCGCAGGACGATGTTCTCCTCCATGAGCCGCTTCCAGTCGTCATAGGTCATCCGCGACTTCGCCAGATCCTCCTGGAGCTTCGCGACGCTGCCGTCGTAGCGGGATTCGATCATCTCGTGGAGGAACTGCGCCACGGCCTTTTCGGGGATGCGCTGCTCGCCGGCCTCATAGGCCTGCAGCACGAGGCGCCGTTCGACGGCCGATTCGAGCGAGGCCTGATAGGCGGCGGCGAACGCCTCGCGCCGGCTCTTCTCCCGGAAGTCCGGCGACTCGGCCATCGCCTTGAGCTGCGCTGGCACGCCGACCATCACGTCGCGGATCGTCACCGCCTCGTCGTTGACGAACGCCGCGACGCCGTCCACGACGCCCTCCAGCGGGTCGTTCCCGGTCGAAGGCGCCTCGTCGCCCCGCGCCAGCAGCGCGAGCGCGAATAAAGCCGCCGCAATCCCTCTCGAAGCCCTGACGATCATCATGTCCTTCCTTGACAGTGTTGGCCGCCTAGTATACCTTATCGCCGGATTTTGATAAAGACGCAAAATGACACCCTCCCGCCCACCCCTCGAGATCACCAGCCCTTCGAACCCGAAGATCAAGGAGATCGCCAAGCTCCGCCAGCGCTCGCACCGCGACGCGGCGGGCGCCTTGCTCGTCGAAGGCTATCGCGAGCTCAAGCGCGCGCTCGACAACGGGTACAAGCCCTGGCAGATCGTCACCTGCCCCGGTCTCTACATGGGCTCGCACGAGCCCCAGCTCGTCGTGCGCTGCACGGCGGCCGGCGCCGACCACCTCGTCTGCACGCCGCCCGTCTTCGCGAAGATCTCCGCGCGGGACCGCCCCGACGGCCTCATCGCCATCGGGCCGCAGATCCACAAGACCCTCGCCGAGCTCGTCCTCCCGCCCGACGCGCTGGTCATCGTCGCGGAGGCGATCGAGAAGCCGGGCAACCTCGGCACCATCCTGCGCTCCGCCGATTCCGCCGGCGCCGCCGCGGTGATCGTCTGCGACCACTGCACCGACATCCAGAACCCCAACGTCGTGCGCGCCAGCATCGGCACGCTCTTCTCCGTGCCGGTGGTGGACACCTCGACGGCCGAGGCGATCGC
Source organism: Lentisphaerota bacterium (assembly GCA_012514445.1). Lineage (GTDB taxonomy): Bacteria > Verrucomicrobiota > Kiritimatiellia > RFP12 > UBA3636 > JAAZAI01. Next base: position 4,114 of record JAAZAI010000186.1, on the reverse strand, counting down.
CTTCCTCCGCGAACGCGGCTTCCGCATTCTCGCCGCCACGCCCCACGCCACGGCGCTCTACACGGACTTCGACCTGGCGGGCAACACCGCCATCGTCGTCGGCGCCGAACAGTACGGCCTCAGCGACGCGTGGCTGCAAAGCGACGCCATCCAGCCCGTGCGCATTCCCATGCTCGGCCAGTGCGACTCGCTCAACGTCGCCTCCGCCACGACCATCCTGCTCTACGAGGCCGTCCGCCAGCGCGTCGCCAAAAACCCCGCCCTCGTCCCGCCCCCCCACGTCCACGAACACGGCGGCGACGACCCCCACGCGGACGACTGAGCGGCTACCCCGCGCCAAGGCTGCGGGTCATGCCCAGGACGGGCAGAATGAGCGCGAGCGCGAGCACGAGCACGAAGAGCCCCACCCCCGCGAGAATCGCCGGCTCGAGCAGCGCGAGCCGGCGCGACAGCGCGCGGTCCCATTCGCGCTGCAGCCGCCCCGCGGCCACGTCGAGCATCGGTCCGAGGCAGCCGCCCGCCTCGCCCACGCGCACCCAGTCGCCCAGCTCCCGCCCGATGTGCGGGAGGGCCGCGACGGCGGCCGAGAGGCTCCGGCCGTTGCGCACCGCCTCGGCCTGCTCCTCGACGCAGCGCCCGAGCCACGGACGTCCCGTGCCCGAGCCGGCGATCGGCAGCGCCTCCACCACCGGCATCCCGGAGCCTGTCAGCACCGACAGCGTCGAGGCGAAGCGCATCCCCGCCAGCGCCTGCGCCGCGCGCATGAAGGGGAGGCGCAGCAGGAAGCGGTCGATCGCCACCGCGCGTTCCGGGCTCCGCGCCGCCGCGCGCCGCGCCGCCGCAACCGCCGCGAGGCCCGCCAGCGCGAGCGCGGCGGACGCCGCCGCGAACGCCTTCGCGCCCGCGACCGCGAACCGGCTCGCGGCCGGCAGGTCGAGTCCCGAATCCGCAAGCATCGCGCTCGTCCGGGGCACCACGACGCCCAGCATCACGCAGGCGATGACGATGCCCAGCGCGAGCACGAACGACGGGTAGACGAGCGCGGATCGGATGCGGTCCCGCACCAGCTCCTGCGAGTCCAGGATGTCCGCCACCCTCGGCAGCATGGCGGGCAGCGTGGCGGAATGCTCCGCCGCGGCCAGCGCCGCCCGCTCGTGCCCCTGCATGCCGGCGCAGGCCGAGGCGACCGAATCGGCCAGCCAGCGGCCCTCGCGCACGCCCGCAAGCACGGAGGCGAGCGCGCTCGACACGGTCACGTCCTCCGACTCCATCATCAGCCCCAGCGCGCGGTCCATCGGCAGCCCCGCTCCGAGCAGCGCGCCCAGTTCTCGGTAGATCGACGCGCGACGCGCGGCGCCGAGGGGCGCCGAGGCGCGCAGCGGGTGGACCGACTCCGCGAAGACGCCGGCGTCGGCGAGGCGGCGCAGCGCCTCCTTGGCACCCTCCGCCTCGATCCGCCCGCGGCAGGAGCTGCCGTCCGCCTTGTATCCGCTGTAGTCGTATGTGGCCACGGCCGCCTTTTCCAAAAAGTCCGTATGCCGGACGTCCATTCCCTAGTCGACGAGCAGGGCCTTCGCCACCTCGTCCCGCATCTTCGCGCCGGCGAGCATCTCGAGGACGGCCAGCGCGAACGCCATCGCCGTGCCCGGGCCGCTGCCGGTGATCACGTTGCCGTCCCGCACGACGGCGGCGCCCTTCTGCACCTGCGCGTCCTGGATGTGGGACTCCATGCCCGGGTAGCAGACGGCCTTGCGGCCGGCGAGGACGCCGGCCGCCTGAAGCACGGCGGGGGCGGCGCAGATCGCCCCGACGAACTTGCCCGCGGCGTTGAAGCGGCGCAGCGCCTCCAGCACCCGCTCGTCCGCGAGCAGGCGCCGCATCCCGCCTCCGCCGCCGGGCAGCACGATCATGTCGGCCGAATCGACGTCCGCCTCGTCCCACATTTCGTCCGCCACGAGCCCGAGGCCGTGGCCGCCCTCGATGTCGAGGCCGGCTTCGTCGTCGGTCGAGACGCCGACGGCGGCGACGCCGCCGCGGCGCAGGACGTCGAGGATGGTGATGGCTTCGATTTCCTCCACGCCGGAGGCCAGGGGGACGATGACGCGCATGGGCGGGCTCCTTTCCGATTTCAACGGTCGATCCGGGTCAGCCGTTTGGCGATCCGTTCGAGAAACGTCCCGTGCAGCAGCGAGCTGGGGGATTTGGAATACGTGAAGACGAGGCCGGCCGTCTCGGGGATCTTGCCTTCGAAGGTGAAGGCCAGCTCCACCGTCTCGCCGACGGCGAACTCCCACCGGGTCAGGCGCTCCGCGGCGGCGGCGTCCGCGGGGAGCTGCGGCACGATGGCGCACTCGACGTCGTATTTGCGCGCGATGTCGATGAGGCCCAGCGCGCCGACGCTTTCCTGGGCGTCGAGTCCGCCGATGTCCTTCTTGAGGCCGGGGCCGAGCCGGAAGGCGTAGGCGAGGACCTCCTGGTCGTCCTTGAGCACGCGCAGCCGGCCGGCGACGTCGGCCTCGATCGCGTCGGCCGCCTCCTCCGGGAGGCTCGTCGCCTTGAAGTAGATGCGCATTCCGGTGGAGCGGAACCGGATCTCCTTGTACTGCCGCCGGTTGAGGCCCGCGTGGACGGGCCCGCCGTCGGCGACGATCGCGCCGGGCTTCGTCCACGGGTTGCGATTCATCTCGTAGGTGTTGAGCAGCATTTCGATGACGAAGGGGATCGCGAGCAGGATCGCGATCGTCAGCAGGATCTTCGCCACGCCGCGCACCATGCTCATCGTTTCACGCGCCCCGATGCGTTGCCCTGCATGAGCGACTCGACTTCGGCCGCGGTGCAGAAGTTGTAGTCGCCCCGGATGGAGTGCTTGAGGCAGCTCGCGGCCACGGCGAACGCCAGGGCTTCCGCGGGCTTCGTGGCGGCGCGGCAGCCGGAGAGCGCGTAGATCAGCCCCGCCGAGAACGAGTCGCCGCCGCCGATGCGGTCGACGATGTCGCGGATCTCGTAGGGCCGGTAGCGTCCGTCGGCGTCCAGCGGCGCGAGGTGGACCGCCTTCGCGGCGACGTCGTAGAGCATCGCGCCCCAGTTGTTGTGGTCGGCCGACAGGCTTTCGCGCAGCGTGATGGCGACGTGCCGGGCCTTCGGGAACATCGCGGAGAGGCGCCGCGCGACATCGGCGTAGGCCTCGATGTCGAGCTGGCCGGCTTCGACCGAGGTGCCGCGGGCGGCGATGCCGAAGACGTCGTGCGCGTCCTCCTCGTTGCCCACGATCACGTCGACGAGTGGCACGAGCTTGGCCATGCAGGCGCAGGCCAGTTCGCGGGGCTTCGTCCCCTTGCGCCAGTTCCAGAGCTTCTTGCGGAAGTTCAGGTCGCAGGAGATCGTGATGCCGCGCTCGGCCGCGGCGGCGGCGATGGCGACCGTCGAGAGGTAGGCGGCCTCGGAGAGGGCCGGCGTGATGCCGGTGAGATGGAGCCACGTCGCACCCTCGAGCATCGCGCCGAAGTCGTAGTCCGCCGGCTCGGCCAGCGCGATGGAGGACATCGCGCGGTCGTAGACCACGGAGGAGCCGCGCTGGTTGGCGCCGGCCTCCGCGAAATAGATGCCCAGCCGACCCGCGTCGGTGCGCAGGATGCGGGACGTGTCGACGCCGAGGCCCCGGAGCTGCGCCACGAGCGCGTCCGCGACGGGGTTTCTGGGCAGCGCCGTCAGATAGCGGGACTTCCCGCCCAGCAGCGCGACGGAGGCGCAGACGTTGGCCTCGCCGCCGCCGAAGGTCGCCTCGAGGGTCCCGGGGAGCACCTGGGGAAGACGCAGGACGCCCGGGGGCGAGAGTCGGAGCATGATTTCGCCGAAGCCGGCGATGCACGGATCGTTCATGACAGGGGATCTTTCACGTTGCAAGGGAGACGGCGCGCCGCCGTCGGGAAATGACCCCCACACGATACCATACCTATTCCGCGCGCGCAAGACGCCCGTTTCAGCGGCCAGCAATTCGCAATATGGCCGCTTTTCATACGGTGCGGCGTGCTCGGAGAGCCCGCCCTACCCTGTGGATTCCCCGATTTGCGTGATTTACGAGGTAGGGCGCGATCTCCGAGCGCGCCGTTTTTCT
>JAAZAI010000185.1 GCA_012514445.1 Lentisphaerota bacterium | reverse complement strand
CGTTGGACGGATATACCCACTGGATGTCAGCGTTCGACACGCCCCTCAGCAGCGGCTCGCCCGCAAGAGACGCGTTGAATTCCGGGCACTCCGACCATTTGCATTCAGTAGGCTTTTCCTCTGGCAGCATGCGCGCGACATCCCTGCCCCTGAGTCCGAGAATGAGCACCTTGACCCCGCTCTCCGCGAGCGGCTTGAGTTCGCCGCAGTTCGCGCCCGGGCCTAAGACAAGTATGTCGCCCGCCTTCGCATCGGAGGCGGACGCGGCCTTCTCGAAGCGGATGCCGAGATCCGCGAATTCCTTGGCGACTCTTCCGTTCCATTCGAGGACGAGTATCCGCGGCGCCGCGCCGGGAAGCGGACGGTCGGCGAGCTCGAGTATCTTCGCAAGCGCCTCCTCGGCTTCAGGCGAGGCCTCGGTGCGCCCGCAGATGTCGAGCTGCGAAAGGATGATGCGCTTGCCCGGCTCGGAATACTCCATCACCGGAGCGTACTGGAGATTGAAGCCACCGTGCAGGAGCGGCAGGAAGTCGCCCTTGGTGGGCTTCTCGGGAAGAACCGCCGACACGATGCCGCGGTTGCCGGCGCGCCAGACGCGGCGGTTCTTGTATCCTTCCCAGTCGGTCGTCGCGAAGTCGCCCTTCATCTTGTCCTCCTTGAGGTATTCGGGGAGGGAAGTCGCGTTGCCGCGCCAGTCGGTCATGTCGAGTCCGGCGAAATCGCCGGTTGCCGCAAAGAGGTTTCTGAGACCGTGTTCCTGCAGGCGGAAGCCCATCTTCTTGAGCGTCGCGGCATCCTGTTCGAGCACGACAACTTTTACACCTGATCCGACAGTCTCTGCGAAGGAGAACGGGAGTTTCTGGAACGCGTTGCGCCCTACCACAAGTATATCGCCATTGCCCGGGCGAGTCGCGCTTGCGTCTACTGTGCGCACGCCAATCGCCGCGAGAACTGGCGCGGCAGTCCCCTCGGGATCAAACAGGAAGACCTTGGAGGACAGCTTTGCCTTTGTCTTCGCTGGAAGCACGTTGAGTGCGAACTTGTCGGACGACTTCCAGCCAGTCGCCGCGCAGCGGAAAGCGGCGGCGATCTCGGACGCTTCGGCGGACGCGGCGAACGCAATCGGTATGTCCGCGCGGCCGCCGGGCTGCACGGTGACCTTGCCGCTCTTTTTCGTGCCGCCGGCCTTCCAGACCCACTCTATCTCGCGCGGACGGCGCGAGTCGTTGAGGATGACGAGCGACTTCTCAACCTTCTCGCCGGGACGGAATGCGTCGTTCACGCGCGTGAACTCCTTCCCCGCAGGACCGGCGATCCAGCCGAGAAGGTCGGTGTACGTCTCCTTGAGCGTCTTGCCGATCTGCCGCGGAAGCTCGTCCGCCTGGTCGAGGAGACCGGAATAGTAGTCGCTTCGGACGACTCCGAAGTCCTTGATCCCGCGGAAGGGATCGGCCCGGACCGTGCGCGCCCTCGGGATGGCGGGGTTGTTCGTGAAGAACGTGCCGCCGTCGATGTCCCATGGCAGGAACGAAGTGACGCCGCGCGCGCGCATGTCGCGGTAGTTGCGCTTCGCGTACATGGAGAGCACCTCGCTCGTGTCCGGCTCGTCGATGAGGGGCTGCGTGAAGTTCCCGCCGTAGTAGCACGCCTTGTTGCCCTTGCAGTTCCACTGGATGCGGGACATCATGAACTTCTTCGCAGGTGAGCTCACGAAAGCGCGTTCGCCGAGGAAGGACGCATTGTACTCGTTCATCCAGCAGTGCTGCGTCCAGTTGTATGCACTCCAGATGTTCACGCTGTTCGGGCCGCCGCGGAATGTAGACCAGCTCGCGACGTGCGGCGTTCCCCACTCGACAATTAGGAGCGGCATGATGCCCTTCTCCTGCCAGTGCTCGAACCAGTCGCTGCGCTCCTGGATAGGCGCCCAGTCGAGGTAGCAGTTGAGCGTGTAGAACGAGCCTTCAGCGCCGGACTCGTGGTGGTACACGGGACGAGTGGGGTCGAAGTCCTTCATCTTCTCGTCCACCGTGAGCGCCAGCCTGCGGAAGCGCTGCCGCCAGTTGACGATGCCGGTCGGGATTTCGTCGGGACGCCCCGAGATGATTTCGGGGTTCTGGTCGCTCTCGTAGCCGGTGGCATTGTGCGT
>JAAZAI010000184.1 GCA_012514445.1 Lentisphaerota bacterium | reverse complement strand
CGCGGCGAAGTAGTGGAACTTGAACTCGTCGTCGAACTGCACCGCATCCTGGATCGCCACGTGCAGGTCGTAGAGGTTCGCCGACTCGGGGATGTCAATGTAGCGCACGCACTCCTCGTCCAGCCAGGGACCCGAGACGCACGTGGCGCGCAAGCGGTGGATGCTGGGGGGCTGCGGGGTCTTCGGGAGCTTCTTCATCGTTCGTCTTCCTGTGTCAAACCGTCACCCGCCCGGAAAACGCTCCGGGCTTTTGAAAAACGGATATTGTAGAAAACGGCGATGCAGACTTCAACACACTTTTCAGCAGACGCGGTAGATGGCGAGAACGTCCTGCCAGCCGAGCTTGCGAAGGCCGCCGAGGGGGCGTTGCGCGCCGAAGGCGATCTTCGTCGCCTTCTTCGCCATGAGCTCGAGCTTGTCCGCGCCGATGCCCAGGCCTTCCAGCGTCGAGGGCAGCCCCATCTCCTTATAAAAGCCGCGAAGGCGCCGGATGCCTTCTTGCGCGACGGCCTCAGGCTCCCGGAAGCCGCCCTCCACGCCCATGACGTTCACGGCGAACTGCACGAACAGCGGCACGTTGTCGCGGAAGACGTACTCCATCCAGGCCGGCGTGAGCACCGCGAGCCCGGCGCCGTGCGCCACGTCGTAGAGCGCCGAGAGCTCGTGCTCCATGCCGTGGCACGCCCAGTCCTGCTGGCGGCCCAGGCCCAGCAGCCCCTTGTGCGCGACGTAGCCGGAGAAGACGATCTGCGCCCAGGCGTCGGCGTCCTGCGGGCTGGCGCGCAACCGCCGCGCGTGCTTCATGATCGTGCGCAGCGTGGCCTCGCAGAGCGCGTCCGTCAGGTCGACGTGCGGCGTGTTGGAGAAATAGCGCTCGAAAATGTGGCTCATCATGTCGCTGACGCCGTTGGCGAGCTGCTCCGGCGGCAGCGTGAGGCACAGCTCCGGATCGAGAATGCTGAACACGGGCCGCAGGACTTGCGCGCCGTAGCCGAGCTTCAGCCCCTCCTCCTCGTTCGTGATCACCGTGTTCGGGCTCGACTCGCTGCCCGCCGCGGGGATCGTCAGCACGGTGCCGACCTTGAGGGCCTGCTCCACGGGCGTGCCTTCGGCGAAGAGCTTCCAGACGTCGCCCTTGTGCGGCGCGCCCATGGCAATGGCCTTGGCGGAGTCGATGACGCTGCCGCCGCCGACCGCGAGAACGAAGCCGATGCGCTCCCGCCGGCACAGCGCGATGCCCTCGCGCACGAGCGAAAGGCGCGGATTGGGGACCACGCCTCCGAGCTCCACGTACGCGACGCCCGCGGCTTTCAGCGAGGCGGCGATCGCGTCGTAGAGACCGCTGCGCTTGATGCTGCCGCCCCCGTAGTGGAGCAGCACGCGATCCGCATGCGGCTTCACCAGTTCGCCGACCTGGCTGTGGACGCCGGGCCCGAAGACGATGCGCGTGGGATTGCAGTAGTCGAAGTTCTCCATGTCCTTGTCTCCTTGTCTGGGTTGTTTCTAAATCCGTGTGTAACGCCATTCGGCGGGCTCGTCGCCCGCATAGCGCATGTAGCCGTGGAAAATTCGAGGATCGTCGTCGAAGACGAGCGGCAGAAAGAGCCGGTCGCCGGCCCACATCGGCAGTCCGCCGAGATCCGCGACGGGGATCCAGTGCAGCGTCCCCTCCTCGTTCGCCGCGCGGGGCGCTCCCTCCCAGGACTCGACGAGGAAGACGAAGGCGAGCCAGTCCTGCTTGCGCGGCCCGAAGTCCGCCCAGCAGAGCGTCCCGCGCAGCCGCGGCGACGTCGCGGAAAGCCCGGTCTCCTCGCGGATCTCGCGGATCATGCCGGAGGCGACGTCCTCGCCGCGTTCGAGCTTGCCGCCGATGCCGTTGTAGAGACCGAGGTTCTCATCGTCCTTTCGAAAGGTGCGATGCACCATCAGCACGGACTTGCGATCCTGCGAGAGGATGAAGCCCAGCGTGCTGGCGATCGGCTTGTGCGGCGTGTCTGGCATGGCGACTTTGTCGTCCTCGTGTCGGGATGGCGCTTTTCGTCGTTCGTTGTTTGTCGCATGAATGTTTTTGAGTATAGGGCCTCAACACCGCAGCGTCAAGAGCAGCAATTCGCAATAGGGCGACCGAAAGCCCCGAACGACGGCAAGCGCCGCCCGCTGAAGCCGGCGTTCCAGCGCGGGAATCGGCAAAATGCGCCCTCGATCAAGCGCAGCGGCTCTCGACTTGTCGCTTCAAGTCGTCGAGCAGGCTCAGCAAAGCCGCCTGGCGGGCGATCGACTGCTCCGGCGGCAGCGCCTGGAGCGTCTCCAGGGCCGTGCGGAGGTGGCGGTCGAGGCTTCGCTCGGCCGCGGACTTCGAATCGGCGTCCGTAATCTTGACGCGGACGCGATGACGATGGCCCTGCGTCGCGACGTCGAGAACGGCGTTGAGCCGGTTCACGTTGCCCGCGCCCTCCAGCAGCCGCGTGAGCTTCTCGCGG
>JAAZAI010000022.1 GCA_012514445.1 Lentisphaerota bacterium | reverse complement strand
GGCGGCACTCGCGTGCCGCCAACGGGCAACCCGTCGTAGCCGGGTTGGTACTCTGCTGCGGGCCGATACCGCTGAGAGACCGCGTAAAAAGTGCCATTCCAGTTTCCGCCCAGGTCAGGAAGTCTGATATTGCGAATTGCTGATATTCGGGTCAACCGGTTGACTTGGGTTGATCGTTGTGCTAGAATCCCCGGCGTCACTTGAAGAGGAGGATCGTGTGGTTCGCATTTCCGATATTGCCGAAGACCTCGGGGTCTCGCGCTCGCTGGTGTCCAAAGTCCTCAGCGGAAAGATGGGGCAGAGCACCGTTCGCCCGGAACTGGCCGAGCGTATCCGCGCGAGGGCGCGGCAACTGGGGTATGTCCCGAACGTGTCCGCCAAGTCCCTCTTCACCGGCCGTCAGCACGCGATCGGCGTCTTCATCTCCCGCCATGGCCAGCCGGGCAGCGGCCTCGTCGAGGCGCTCATCGACGGCGTTTCCGCAGAGCTGGCCAAGACCCAGCAGCGGATGATTCTTCAATTCTTCCATGATGAGCCCGACTTCGAGCCCTGTCTCGCCGCCGCCCACCGGAACCTCCTCGACGGCGTCGTCGTGGCCGGGGCCCCGTACTTCGACCTCAAGCCCCACCTCAAGACGATACTGGGTCGAGGTGTGCCCGTCGCCACGATGTTCGACACGCCGGTCAGTCCGGAAATCCCCAACGCGGGCATCGATCAAACCGAGGTCGGCTACGCGGCCACGCGGCACCTGGTCGAGCGAGGCTGCCGGGCTCCGGCATTGGTCTTCATCTCGCGCCCCGAGGTCAACCTTCGCTATGCGGGCTACTGTCGCGCCCTTAAAGAGGCTGGCATTCCGCTGCGCTCCGAACGCCTCTGCCGGCTCCGGACCTACGAGGGGGCGAAGCTTCCGGATCTTGTCCAGGCCTTGATCGCTTCGGGCGAGCCATTCGACGGGATCGTGGCGGAGTCCGACCGACAAAGCGCCATCATCCTGCGCGCGCTGCTCGGCGCCGGCGTCCGCGTGCCTCGGGACGTGAAGCTCATCGGCGTGGACGACGCCCCGGTCTGCGAGTTTTCGCCCGTCCATCTGAGTTCCGTCTCGGGGCAGGACCGTCGTCGCGCCGCGCTGACCGTCCGGCTGCTGCAGGAGGTGATCGAGGGTAAGCCGCCGAGACACGTCCTCACGCCGCCCACCGTCTCCGCCCGCGAATCCACTGCGGCTTCGGACGTCGGGTCCGTTGCCCCATCGGCTTTCTGATCTTCATCAACAACACCCCAACACAGGAGTTCAAAATGAATACACAGCAAGGTTCCCGTTTCAGAATCTTGGCGGCAGCGATCGTCGCGCTACTCGCGCTCGTGGTCGCAGGAGGCGCTTCGGCCGCTTCGGTCAGCACCAACGGCCTGACGCTCGTGGACTTGACCCATCCCGAATCCTACAATACGGCCATGGTCAACATCACCGGCACCGCCGGCAACAACGGCGTCGGCGTAGCGTTCGACAATGGCTTCACGGCCGACGCCAGCCGCTGGCTGGTCCAGAGCAAGTCGTGCTGGATCGCCTACGAATTCGAGGCGCCCGTCGTGATCAACGCCTATGGGGTCTGGAACGGGAACACGACGAGCAGCCCCGACGCGCGCGCCGAAGGACTTCGAGTTCCTCGGCTCGAACGACGGCGTCAACTGGACGACACTCGACGAGCAGATCGGCGAGACCGGCTGGATTCAGGCTGAAATGCGCCTCTACCGGTTTGACAACGCGACGGCGTACAAGCTGTACAAGTTCAATGTCTCGGCCAACAACGGCGACGCCTATACTCAGCTTCACGAACTTGAGTGCTACCAGTTCGTCCCGGAAGCGTCGCTCCTCATCGAAGGATTTCCGCTTTCATACGGCACAGCCGTCCCGGCGTATGGCCTTCTCGAGGACGTCTGGGGGCAGACGAACGACCTGTCCGTCTCCAGTTCGTGGATGGCGGCCGACGAATCCGTCCTCGCGACATGCACGGGCTGGACTGCCTACACCAATGCGGGATCGGGGACCCCCTGGGTGTCCATCGACCAGGGCGCCGGTTCATCCGTTTCCTTCGCCTCTCCGCAAGCGCCCACGAAATTCGTCTGGCAGTTCGTCGTGTCCAACCTGATTTCCGCCGTGTCGAGCGAGCAGGGAACGGTCGCGGGCGCCGGCCGCTATGAAGCCTCGGACACGGCGACGCTGACGGCCGTTCCCGCAAGCGGGTACCGATTCGTCTGCTGGACGGGCGACGTAACCTTCGCGCAGAGCGGCGTCAATCCGCTTGCGCTGTCCGCCGATCAGCCGCGCAGGGTTGGCGTGATATACCATCCCGTCGGTGTGGCGGCCGTCCAGTATGTTTCACCGACTGGCAGCGACACCGCCGATGGCAACACTTCCGCCACGGCCAAGAAGACGATCGCCGCCGCTGTGCAGTATCTCAACTATTTCGGCGCGGACGGCGGCATCGTGCGCGTCGCGGATGGCATCTACCCGGTCAGCAGCCCGGTCACCCTCTCCAATCCGATACGGATCATGGGTGAAAGCGCCGACCCGAGCCGGGTCATGGTCTCCAACACCACGGCCTCGTCATGGGCAAGCCAGGAACGCCGCGTATTCCTGCTCGCCCATGGCCGCGCGATGCTCTCCGGCCTCACCGTTGCCAAGGGCGAGGCCTACAACCGGACTGGAGGAAACGTCAACATCGCTTCCGCCGGCGGCACCGTTTCGAACTGCGTGATCGTCGCCGGATGGGCTCGCGACAACGGGAAGGCCGGCGGCCTCTGGGCGGACGGCGGGCTGGTCACGCATTGCGTCTTCCGCAACAACGCCACCGGCTCCGCCAGCGTGAGCTGGGACAGCAACCGCGCCGGCGTCTTGTATGCCGGCGGATCGGCTCGAATTGAAAACTGCCTGATCGAAAAGAGCCTGTATTCCGCAGAAGCCCACCTGACGAAGGTGTCGGGTTCGGCGATCATGCGCAACTGCACGATCGTGAACTCGGCCTTGACCAGCGCCTCGACCGCCTACGGCGGCGCCTATCCGCTTCTTGCCGCAAGCGCATCCGCGACGATCCAAAACGTCGTCATCGCCGGCGTCACCAACTCCCTCGGTGCGGTGCTCGGCCCGGTCGGCACCGGCACGAACATCATGAACCGCTGCGCCACCGACACGGCCGTCCCGATCAACGCCACATGCCTGGCCGGCGCCGTTCAGACGTTCTTCCGCAATTACGCCGCCGGCGACTACAGGCCGCAGCAGGCGCTCATCGACCAGGGCGCTACCCTCGCGAGCTATCCCGCCTTCGATCTGGCGGGGAAGCCTCGCATTCAAGGATCCCGAATCGACATCGGGGCCTTTGAAGCGCCGCCCTCCTGTTTTGTCTTGATTATCCGCTGACCCACTCAATATTGAAACACGATGAAAAATAGAGATGGCATGATGTTCCGCGGCGTTTCCCGGTGGATTGCCGCCTTCCTCCTGTTCTGTCGGCTTGTCGCGCCTTCGGGCGCGTCCGCGCGGACTGTCGAGACCGACTGGTGCACGATCACGCAGCCGGATTCCATACTGCCTGGCGCGCCGGTCGAGATCGCCGTCGCCATCAAGGCCGGCGCCGGCGCCACGGTTCAGGGCGTGCAGCTCTCCTGCCACCTCCAATGGGCCAAGAAGGAGGGCTACGGCGGCTTCCTGAGCTGGAAGCCCGGGGTGGAGGCGAAGCCCGGCGAGACCTACCGCTTCAAACACGGGGTGAAGCTGGATCTCGACAAGATGACCGGCGTGATGCCCGTCGTCTTCCTGGCGCCCGGCGGCGATTTCGAGAAGCGCACGAAGTTCGAGACGCTCCCGGTGATTCCCATCACGGCCACTCCGGAAGTCCGGGCGAAGCTCGCGGAGGAGGCGAAGGCCGCCGCGGCGCGCGCCGCCGCCGTCGCCCGTCCGGCTTCGGCCACGCTGAAGCGGAGCATGCTGCGCATCGCGCCCGAGGCGAAGACCGTCACCAAGGGGGACTCGTTCACCGTCGCCGTCGACTATGATCTCGCCGCCGCCGACCATTGGGGCGACGGCACGCAGATCGAGCTGATCCCGCTCGGCCCGTGGGTTGACAATCCAGACGGCCAATACACGACCGGACGTTCCCATCATGGCTATCCGGGCCTCGGCAGCCGTCGCGCCAAGATCGAGCCGGGGAAGGGGATGCAGACGTTCTCCTTCAAGCTCGAAGGCACCTTCCGCTACAACGAGCTCCAGTGGATGGCGCAGTTCATCGGCGGCGACGGCAAGGCCTGGCCTTGGAGCGTCCGCGGGGGCGGGCCCCAGATCGCGCGCTTCATCGACGACTTCGATCTCGAGGTCCCAGCCGAAGGCGGACTCTTCACGTATGTCGAGACGCCGCGTGTCGATCTCGTCTGGGGCGTTTCGATGAAGCAAGGGACGTCCGTCGAGGCCGCCTTCCGGATCGTCAACGTCGAAGGCAGGACCGTCGCCGCGTTCAAACAGGCTTTCGTCGTCGGAGCGCCAGGCGAGAAGGCGTCCGTGACGCTTCCCGAGATCGAGGAGCGCGGCACGCTGCTGCTGCTCGCCACGATCGGCGACGCGACGCGCGACGCCTTCTTCGCGCGTATCCCCGATGTTCTCGCGATCGAAAAAGCCGTCTCGGGTTCAAGTGCCTCCGGTGGCAAGGTCCGGCGCACGCCGTTCGGCGTCACGAACGTCGGCGATCCCGCCCTTTCGCGCGTGGCGCGCAAGCTCGGCGCGACGTACTGCCGTCATTTCACCGGCTGGAGCGGCCTCGAACCGCTGCCGGGCCAGTATCGCCTCGAAGGCCTTGACAAGACGATCGCCGCGAACGTCGAGGCCGGCATCGTGCCGTGGATCTGCCTGATCGGGCCCCCGGCCTGGGCCATGGCGGACGAACACCATTCGGCCGGCTACGAGCCGTTCACCTTCAAGGCCGATGCGTGGCGGAATCTCGTCCACACGCTCGCCACCCGCTACAAGGGGCGCATCTGGGGCTTCGAGTGGCTCAATGAAATCGTCCCGGGCAACAAGACCCGCGAGCCTGTCGCCGAGTACCTCGATTTCTGCCGCATCGGGACGGAGACCGTCCGCAAGGTCGATCCCTCGATGAAAGTCCAGCTTGCCGGCGGGCTCTGGCCGCGCAATTTCCGCAACGACCTGCTCAACGCCGGGGTGGGCGACTACATCGACGTCCTGCCCATCCACTACGGCGGCGAGACGGGCGTTCGCGACGCGCGCCACGACGTGGCCGCCGTCGGCAAGGCGGACGCCGTCGCGATCTGGGACAACGAGACGGCCCGCGGTCTTTCGGTCTGGAAGATGCCACCCGAGGAGGCGCTGACGAAGAGCGTGGTGCAATCGAAGTGGATGATGCGCCAATGGCCCGCGGAGTTTACCGCCGGCGCCAAGGGGATCGTCTACTTTGGGGGT
>JAAZAI010000183.1 GCA_012514445.1 Lentisphaerota bacterium | reverse complement strand
GGCGGTGTTGGTGTCGTCGCCGCCGATGGTGTGCAGGACGTCTACGCCGTCCTTCACAAGCTGGTCCGCCGCGACCTTCTGCGGATCCTGGCCTTCCTTGACGAGTCCGCGCTTGACGCAGTCCTTGGCGTTGGTGAGCTTGACGCGGCTGTTGCCGATGGGCGAGCCCCCGTGGCGGTAGAGGACGGCGGAATGCTGGCGGATCTCGGGCGTGACGCGGATGCTGCGACCTTCGAGGAGTCCCTTGTAGCCGCCGACGTAGCAGATGATCTCCACGTCGGGGGCGACGTCGGTGTAGCGCTCGATGAGGGCGGCGATGGCGGAGCTCAGGCAGGGCGCGAGACCGCCGGCGGTGAGGATGGCGACTTTCTTGACGGAACGTGTCATGGTGGTATTGGATGAGGTGGAGTTCGGGGTTCGGGATGTTGTGGCGATCGAAAGCAACATAGGATAAATCAAAAGAAGGCCATGAGGCAAGCGGCAATTCCCGCTCACCGACCGAAAAAAAACGGTTCTCCGAGATTGACACCGCTGCAGGCCTGTGATAATATGTCCGCACTTTTTCGTTCCTTTGCCCCCATCGTCTACCGGTTAGGACATCAGGTTCTCATCCTGGAAATCGGGGTTCGATTCCCCGTGGGGGTGCCATTTTCGGCCCAAGCCTCATCGCCATGCCGCAGTCCTATACGGTGCAGCAGGCCGGCGCGGATGCGATGCGCATCGACGTATGGCTGGCCTCGGTTTCAGATCTGACGCGTTCGCGGATCAAATCCCTGATCGCGTCGGGGTGCGTTTCTCGCGACGGCGTCGCCGTGCGCAGCGCGTCGCAGATCGTCAAGACCGGGGAGGCGTACCTCGTGGAGATGCCGCCCGTCGCGTCGACGGATCTCGTGGCGCAGGCGATCCCGCTGGACATCCTTTTCGAGGACGAATCGCTGATCGTCCTCGCCAAGCCGCCCGGTCTGGTCGTGCATCCTGCCGTCGGGCATGTCGATGGCACGCTCGTCAACGGACTGCTGGCGCATTGTCCGCAGATGCTATCGATCGGCGGCGAGCGACGCCCGGGCATCGTGCACCGGCTTGACCAGGACACGTCCGGCGCGATGGTCGTCGCGAAGACGGACGCCGCGATGGCCTCCCTCGGCGAGGCGTTCAGGGAAGGCCGCGTGCGAAAGACGTACCTGGCGATCGTCCACGGCGTTCCGGAGCCGTCCGAGGGCCGGCTCGAGACGCTCGTCGGCCGCCACCCCGTGCATCGCCAGCGCATGGCCGTTTTGCAGAAGGGCGGGCGTCGGGCGATCACGAACTACGCCGTGGCGGAGTCCTTCCGAACCGCGGCGCTCCTGCGCGTCGCGATCGAGACGGGGCGCACGCACCAGATCCGCGTCCACATGCGTCATATCGGCTGCCCGGTCGTGGGCGACGCGACGTACGGCCGTCCGAAGGAGGACGCGTCGCTGCCGCTGCCGCCGCCGCGCCAGATGCTGCATGCCTGGCGTCTGGCGTTCCCGCATCCGCTGAGCGGACGCGAGCTGGAATTCGAAGCGCCTCCTCCCGCCGATTTCACGGCGGTTCTGAAGGCGCTTCGAGCACGGGGTTGATGCCCCGGTGCGGCTATTCGGCCGCGACTTCGATCCTGCGAGGCTGGAGCTCGGCTTTCTTGCAGAGCTTCGCGGTGAGCACCCCGTTGGCGACCGTCGCCTTGATCGTGGCCGTGTCGGCGTGCTCCGGCAGATCCAGGGACACGGCGTAGTTGTAGGCGGCGAATTCGCGCGAGACGCAGGTCAGGCCCTCGGGAGGCGTGTAGGCGTTGTCCGTGGTGAGCGTCAACGTCCGGTTCTCGATGTTGAGCGAGACGTCCTCCTTGCCGACGCCCGGGATCTCGAACGTGATTTCGTAGCCTTCCCTGCCTTCGTTGACGAACACCGACGGCGTCGCGGTGGGATGCTGCGGCCGGAGGTTCTTCTTTTCAGTCGTTTCCTTGTTCATGGCAAATCTCCTCTTGGTCGTGGTTGTTGATGGCGGATTCGCCGATTCAGCCGGCATGGGCGATTTCGATCTTCTTCGGAACCGCCTGGGCCGCCTTCGGCAGCTCGATGCGGAGGATCCCGTTTTTGAACGCCGCCGTCGATTTCTCCGTGTCGACGGGGTAGTCGAGCTCGAAACGGCGCTTGAAGGACGGCTGCTCGGCGCCTTCGGCGGCCTTGCCCTCGATGACGACGGCCTGCGGTTCGAGGCTGATGTCCACATCGGCGGGCTTCCGGCCCGGCATCTCGATGTCCAGAACGACGGCCTTGTCGCCGACATAGCAGTTTACGGGAGGAAAGCGCCCTTCGGCACGGTTGGCCAGCGTCCTGAACAAGCCTCCAAACGGCCGATCGCAGTTGATCATGTCGCTGAGGATGTTCCAGGGACTCAGGTTGTAGAATGTCTGATCGTTCATGTCTTTCTTCCTTTCGCCTCCAGTTGGGGGAGGCGACATGAACTTAGCAACGCCTGTGCCAACGCCAAAAACCTAAAATTAACGGCTGTCTTGCTTGCGATATTAACAGAACTGCGACAAATAGGCGCAATAAGCGTGTCTGTTTGTCGCTTTTTTTGGGGTCTGTCCCTTAAAACAGCGCCGCTAGGTTCGTTTCGGTTGATCAACCGATTGTCTCGCTATTTGGCGCGGCCGGTGGCGAATTCGAGGGCGAGCACGGAGTAGGCGGTGGCGAGAACGGGATCGTTCTCCCAGAACCGGCCGTTGCGGTTCACCCAGCTTCCGTCTTCCTGGCGCAGGGAGACGACCTTGCCGACGAGTTCCTTCGCCCATGGGATCGCGTCGCCCGTGTCGCGGGGGATCGTCTCGAGTCCGGCGGCGGCGAGGGAGCGTGACATGACGTTGTAGAAGAAGTAGAGTCCCTGGTCCTGCATGCCGGGGTTCTCGTCGAGCGTCCAGTGTCGCGAGGCCCAGTTGAGCGCGGACTGCACGCGCGGATCGGCGCGGTCGACGTCGCAGTAGACGAGGGCGAGCAGCCCGGCGTAGGTGATGCTGCCGTAGGAGCGCAGGACGACGGCTTCGTTCGTGTTCGCGGCGCCGGGCGCGTTCGTCTTGGCGGCGACCTTCTCGGTCCCGGCCTTGGCATCTCCGGGGCTGTAGTAGAAGCCGCCGGCGTTGTCGCCCGTGTCGGGGCCGTTGTGCAGGCGTTCGGCGAACTCGAGCGCGGCCTGCCAGTTGAGATCGACGCGCTTCTGGCCCGCGGGACGACGGTCTTCGAACGCCTGCGTGCGGCGCATCGCCTCGAGGACGAAGTGGGTGTTCATGAGGTCCGTGTAGGCGCGGTCTGTCTGCTTGTCGTAGCCGAAGCCGCCCTTGAAGACGTCGTCGCCGAGGTGCTGGGACCCGGCCAGATAGGTGCGGGCGTTGAGCACGACTTCGGTGATGTCGTCGCGGCCCGTGGCGGCGAGGGCGGTCAGGCACACCGCCGTGTTGTACGTGCCGAGGCCGCCGCCCTTGCGCCCGGGGATCGGCGTGTAGATGCCGCCGTCGGGCTGGACCTTGGAGAGGATGTAGTCTGAACCCTTCCTGACGATGTTGGAGTACGCGGCGTCGCCGGAGGCGGCGACGGCCCAGAGGGCGAGGCCGGAGAGGCCGGGGAACTGGGGATTGGAGAAGGCGCCGTCCTCGGTCTGTTTGGCGGCGAGCCAGGCGACGCCCTGCTGGATCGCCGCGTCGGCGGTCGCGGCGGACGCGACGGTCGGCAGGGTCTTCTGGGTCAAGGGGGGCGACTGGGTCGCGGCGACCGCGGCGGTCGCGGAGGCGAGGAGGCTGAGCGAGAGGACGAGGGCGATGGTGTTCGGGTGGCGTTTCGAATTCATGGCATGGATTCCTATCAAGGGCCGCGCCGTGGAGGCGGTGCGGCGGGGTGTTGAGCGATGATATTACTATAAACGGCGCCGACGTTCAAACGGTTCGCCCGCCTGCTGCCAATCGGTCATCCCACACTCCCCCGCCTGGCGTCATTCCGCGGCGTTGCAGGCGAAGCGTTCGATGATGTTCTGCATATCGGACCGGGTGTAGGGCTTGCCGAGGAAGCCGTTGTAGAGTCCGGATTTGAAGATGCACTTGATTTTCGCTTCGGCGTAGCCCGAGACGATGACGCAGGGGATCGCGGGGGAGATCTTGCGGAAGCGCTCGAGCAGCGGCAGGGTGGACATGCGGTCGACGTTGGCGTCGAGGAAGACGAGGTCGAGTGCGTCGTGATTGTCCAGGAAAAGCTGGTAGGCGACGTTCTGGCTGTCGGCCAGGAGCGGTTCGACGTGCAGGGAGGCGAGCAGCAGCGAAGAGCTCTGGAGGATGGCGGGATCGTCGTCGAGCATGAGCACGCGCATTCGGCGGCCGGCCGGCGTGTGCCGGTGGGCGTGTGCCGCGTGGGCGGGAGCGGCGGGTTCGTCGGCGATGTTTTCGGTCGTGGCCGGAATCCAGATGTTGAAGCTGAAGCCTCTGTGGGGGGAGGTCCTGATGCAGATGCCGCCGTTGTTGGCCTTGACGAGCGCGACGACGTTGGCCAGGCCGATGCCGTGGCCCTCGGTCTTGGAGGTGAACTTCGTCTCGGCGCTCTCGTCGAGCAGCGCGAGATCCATGCCCGGTCCGTTGTCGCGGACGGTGAAGAGGGCTCCGGGGCCGGGGGCGGGGGCGCAGCCCCGGAACGCGAACGTCTGCCGCTGGTCTTCAGTCAGTTCGAGCGCGGCGGTTTCCACGGTGATGTCGCCTTTCCGCCCGGAGAGGGCTTCGGAGGCGTTCTTGACGAGATTGAGGAGGATTTCGCTGAAGCCGTCGCGGTCCACCTTGATGGGAGGCGCGTTCCTGGCGAGCTTGAAATGCAGGCGCACGTTGCCGGCGACGATGCCCTGCAGGAGGGGTCTGAACGCGTTGACCAGCCGGTCGGGCGCGGAGGCGACGGGCTTTTGAAGCGGGCAGTGGCAATCGATCTCCATGATGTCGCAGGCGAGCGCGCGCGCTCTGGAGACGGCCAGGTGGATGGTGTCGACCGCCTTGCGCTCCGCCGGGGAGCGGGGGATGCCCCAGACGGACTCCACGGTGTTCTGGAGCACGAGGAGCAGATTGTTGATGTCGTGCGCGATCCCGGAAGGGGACAAGGGCGAGCAGAGAGGGTCTCGCGGCTCCAGGCGGGCGGAGGGCGTCGGCGTGGGATCGGCTGTGGAACTCGCCAGTCTGTCCTGGCGTTCATCGTGAGATGTCGGCATGAAAGGCGCGAGGTCTCCCAGGTTGTTGACCATGTGGAGGCGGCCTCAAGGACCGGGTTCGGCCTGGGGCGCATCGTCCGAAAGCTTGCGGTACAAGGTCGCGAGGCTCACTTGGAGGGACTTCGCGGTTTTCTCCTTGTCGCCGGCGTTGTCGTTGAGAATGCGATCGAGATATTCCTTTTCCTTGATTTTCAGAAATTCCTTGAGTGACTTGGAGGCTTCACTGGAAGAGCTGTCGGCGGTGTCGCGGGGCTTCGCCGCCTGATATTCGCGGGCCCGGGTGACGATGCGAGGCGGCAGGTCGTCCGGGGAGATGGTGTCGGACTGGATGAAGGTGGCGACGTGCTTGATGGCGTTTTCGAGTTCGCGGACGTTGCCCGGCCATTTGTAGGCCATGAGGATTTCGATCGCCTCCTTGGAGAAGGCGGGCTTGAAGTCGAGTCCTTCGGTCTCGGCCTTGAGGAAGTGCTGGGCGAGGGGAAGGATGTCCTCGGTGCGGTCGCGCAGAGGCGGAATGTCGATCGTGATGACGGCGAAGCGGTAGTAGAGGTCGGTGCGGAAGGAGCCTTCGGCGGCCATCTGCTCGAGGTTGGTGTTGCTGGCGGCGATGACCCGCACGTCGACGGGGATCATCTTGTTGCCGCCCACGCGCCGGATCTCCTTCTCCTGAAGCACCCGCAACAGCTTTCCCTGGAGCGGCAGCGGGAGGGAGCCGATCTCGTCGAGGAAGAGCGTGCCGCCATCGGCGGTCTCGAAGAGCCCCGGCTTGTCGACGACCGCGCCGGTGAAGGCGCCGCGGGTGTGGCCGAAGAGTTCGGACTCCAGCAGCTCGGCGGGCAGGGCGGCGCAGTTGACGGCCACGAGCGGCTTGTCCTTGCGCGGACTGTTGTTGTGGATGGCGCGTGCGACGACCTCCTTGCCGGTGCCGCTTTCGCCGTAGATCAGCACGGTGGCGGCGGTCGGCGCCACGCGCTGGATCATTTCGCAGACGTGAAGCATCGTGGCGCTGGAGGCGATGAGGTTCTCGAATCGGTAGCGCAACGGCGCCTCGGTCTCCTGCGGGACGACGACCGTGTCGTTCTCGATGCACGCCTCGGCTCGCTTGACGGTCGCCAGCATCTCGTCGACCTTGAAGGGCTTGGTCATGTAGTCGAAGGCGCCGCATTTCATCGCGTCGATCGCCGTCTCGACGGAGGCATAGGCGGTGAGCAGGATCACGGGAAGCTTCGGCTGGAGGGCTTTGACCGAGCCGATCAGCTTCAGCCCGTCCATCGGCGCCATCCGCAAATCCGTGATGACCAGGTCGATTCCGCCCTTGCGGATGATCTCGAGCGCCTCGTTGCCGTCCTTGGCCGTCACGGTCTCGTATCCGTTGGCCTTGAGAAGACTCTGCAGGAGGATCAAAATCCGAACCTCGTCGTCCACTATCAATATTTTAGTCATCTTGGCGCTCACCCCTGCAAAATCCGTGAGTATGCGAAACAAGGCCAAAGTATAGTCCCAGCTTCTCGAAAACGCAACCTGTAATTCCAGAACGGCGGAATCGGGAGGCGCCTGCCGGTCCTGCAAGCCTCATGCGGTTCGCAATCCCCTGCCTCAGGCGGCGCGTCCTAAAAACGCGCCGCCGACGCCGGCGCGGGGACCGCGCACTCAATCCTCGGTGTCTGGCATCGAATAGAGGTAGCGCTTGACCTTCTGGGTCGTGGTCTTTTCGAGAGGCTCGAAACGCACCAGAATGCGGCGCGGGCGCTTGTACTCGGCGATCTCGCGGGCCATGCGCTGGACTTCGGACTTGCAGAGCGCGACGACCTGGTCGTCGGAGAGCGACTGGCCTTTTTCCTTGTGGTCTTCGCCGATGCGATCCATGTCGGGCACGACGATGATGCCGACGCGCTCGCCCTTTTCGCTGGCGGCGTGGTAGCCCACGACGATGGACTCGAGGATGTAGGGGCTGGCGTTGACGACCATCTCGACCTCTTCGGGATAGATGTTCTTCCCTTCGCGGTTGACGATGAGGCTCTTCTTGCGACCGGTGATGGTGACGTAGTTCTCCGCGTCCATCTTGCCGAGGTCGCCGGTGCGGAACCACGGGCCGTCGAAGACCTCGGCGGTGGCGGCCTCGTTGTGGAAGTAGCCTTTCATGACCATGGGGCCGCGGACCTGGATTTCGCCGACGCCCTCGGCATTGGGCGAGGCGATGCGGATTTCGCAGTTGGGCAGGGGCCTTCCGACCGAACCGAACTTGATCTTGTTCTCCGGGGCGAGAGTGATGATCGGAGCGGTCTCGGAGAGTCCATAGCCTTCCAGCGACTTGATGCCGAACTTCGTGAAGTTGCGGAGCATGGCGGGATCGGAGGCGGCGCCGCCGCAGATGATGATGCGCAGCCGTCCGCCGAGGCCGGCGATCACCTTCTTGCCGACGACCTTGCCGAGGCCGATGGCGAGGAGGAGCCGGGCGACGGGGTTCTTGCGGATCTTGGCGATGATTGCGTTGTGCATCTTCTCGGCGAGCAGCGGCACGGCCAGGAGGATCGAGGGGGAGACTTCGCGCATGTTCTCGGACACGGTGCGGAGGTTCTCCACGATGCTGACCTCGCACATCGCGCCCATCGGCACGAGGAAGTTTCCGGTGAAGGCGAAGGCGTGGTGCAGGGGAAGCACGAGCAGGAAGTTGTCCGAAGTGCGGACGGTGAAGTATTGAAACGCGCCCTCGAGCTGGGAGGTGAAGTTGCCGTGCGTGAGCATGGCGCCCTTGGGGCGCCCCGTCGTGCCGGAGGTGTAGATGATCGAGGCGACGTCGCCCTCGGCGGGGACGTTGCGGTCGAAGAACGAGTCCGGCCTCTGCGCGTCGGCCTCCGCGGAGGCGAGCAGCGCGGCGAAGTCGTGGTGGCGGACGCCGTCGGCCTTTTTCGTTTCGCTGAAGACGCCGTCGAGGAGCACGACGTGCTTGAGCGCGGCCAGGCCGCCCTCGATTTCGCTGATGAGCGGCCAGAGCTTGCCGCTGGCGAAGAGCGCGCAGGATTCCGAGTCGTTGAGGATGTGGGCGACTTCGCGCTCCTGCAGGCGCGCGTCGATGGGGACGACTTCGATGCCGCAGCAGGCGAGGCCGAGGTAGACGACCATCCATTCGGGGCGGTTCTCCATCATCATCGCGACGCGCTGACCGGGCTTGACTCCGAGCTTGCCGGCCGCCTCGGCGATGTTGCGGGTCTTCTTCAGATAGTCGCCGTAGGTCCAGGTGCGCCAGACGCCTTCGGACTTCCAGCGCACGGCGACTCCATCGGAACGTTGCGCGGCGGCGTCGAGAAGAACAGTGCGGATCGTTGACATGGGGACACCTCGTGGGTTGGGGTGGGACGTTCAGAGAGAAGAGCAGCAGATTTCAAAATAATCGCATATATTTTTTAAATCTGCAAGACTTTCGTGGAAGTATTCGGTCAGTCTTCGGGGTGTGCCGCGAAGCGGTGCGCGTGCGGCGGCTGAGGGGACAAGTCGGCTTCGCCTCCCGGTGCGCGCCCATCGGCCCGCTCGCAACGCCGCGCGATCCCCACGCACGGTGTGCCACTGCTGAGGCGCGGCTTCT
>JAAZAI010000182.1 GCA_012514445.1 Lentisphaerota bacterium | reverse complement strand
TACGCCTTCAACCTCGACCTCGACACGTGGGGCATGACCACGAAGGAGCGCGAGCTCGCGCGCTTCGAGGGCATCGTCGACCCCGCCACGCTGGCGCAGTCCAACGCGCTCTTCGGCTACGAAGGCGACAAGTACTACTTCGACATCGACATTCGCCGCCACTTCGGGCTCGACAAGTACGAAGGCAACGTGATCCCGTACTGGAAGACGGAGACGATCGAGGCGATGACCGCCTTCGACCGGCGGCCCGGCTACACGACGGGGGCGGGGGAGTGCGTCTCGCTCTCCACGCTCTACGCCGCCGCGCTCTTCGTCGTGCTCGGCATCCCGCTGCGGGACATCTACTTGATGGCCACGCCGCTGCATTCGCAGAACTTCATCGACATCGCCGACGGCATCGTCACCAACAACCGCCGCATCGTCACGAAGACGATGTGGTTCAACGGCACGGCGATCTCGGGGCAGGCGCGCCGCTCGATGGAGCACGAGCGCATCACGCTCGTCGCGCACGAGACCGGCACGATCCACATCATGTATCCGGAGGCGACGATCGCGCCCGAGGTCTTCGCGGACTTCAGCGCAAAGCTCGCCGCCTATCTTTCGACGCCGCTGACCCCCGAGATGCTCGGCAACTTCCTGCGCCAGTCCCCCGAGAGCCACCGGTGCTTCGTCGTGCGCGGCGAACGCAACGGCGCGGCGATCTTCCTGCCGCTGGCGCGGGCGTTCCAATACGAGCGCGACAGCTCGTACAAGGTCACCGACGCCACCCTCCCGAAGCTGCTCGAGGAGGTCGAGCAGGAGGAATTCACCGGCAAGCCCTGCGAGCGCTGCATCGTCCTCAACGACCTGCAGGCCTATCTGGCCGAGCAACCCGTGGACATCCACGCTCCCGCCGACGTGCAGCGCCTGCTGGCGCGGTTCAAGACCGCCTGCCTGAACGCCGAACAGGCGGTCTCGAGCCTGATCGACTTCTGCCATGTCGTGCCGAAGCTCCCGGACGCCTCGGCGAAGCGATTCGTGGGCGGGCAGGCGCCGCTGGGCCTCGAGCCTGGCATGACGCGCGAGCAGGTCATCGCGCGCATCGAGTCGTTGCGCGAGACGAACGAGTACTGCCGACTCGCCTTCTACGCCTGGCGCGACCTGTCGCGCACCGAGGCGGCGCCGTTCCTGAAGGCCGCCGTGGAGCGCAATCCGGTCTGCATCGTCGGCGCCGCGGCGCAGTGCCCCGACGACGATTCGCTCGTGGCGCGCGTCCGCGCGATGGACGGCGTCTCGATCTACGAGGAGCCGCAGCGGCTGGCGCAGCCGGACGAGGTCTGGAACTTCGCCACGGGCGACGGTCTGGAGCGCGCGATCCTGCTGGGCGTCGTCCTGCACGCGCGCCACGGCGCCGCGTACCGCGTCGAAACCGGCGACGGGCGGGCGCGGCTCGTCGACGCCGGCGGCGGCGAGGTCGCGGCTTTCGAGACGGCCAAGCGCATCCGCGACGCCGTGCTCTCGATCGGCAACTGAAACTGAAAGGAGCCCTGCGATGCCCACGCGATTGACGCCCCCCGACCAGATCCTGAAGGCGGCACTCCAGAAGGAGATGCAGGCTCGCGACTTCTACGCAGACCTCGCGGCGAGGACCTCCGTCGACTTTGTCCAGGATCTGCTTCGGAATCTCCAGAACGAGGAGTCGAAGCACGTGCGCCTGATCCAGGCCATGCTCGGAAGACTTGAGGCGGGCAAGCCGCTGGGATGATGGGCCTGGAAACTGGCCGATGGCTCCGATTGCTGGTGCGGAGCGCTGGGATCGCGAGGCTCCGAACTCGCATCTTTCTGCACGGCGGGTGCGGAGCCAGCAATTCGCAATATGGCCGACCCTGCTTCGCTGCGGCGTGCTCGGAGAGCCCGCCCTACCTCGTAGACTCCCCGTTTGGCGGTGATTTC
>JAAZAI010000181.1 GCA_012514445.1 Lentisphaerota bacterium | reverse complement strand
ATGGTGATCTTCCGCGAGAACACGGAGGACATCTACGCCGGCATCGAATGGAAGGCCGGCACGCCGGAGGCGAAGAAGGTCGTCGAGTTTTTGCAGCACGAAATGGGCGTGAAGAAGATCCGCTTCCCCGGGACCTCCTCCATCGGCATCAAGCCAGTCTCGTCGGAAGGCACCGAGCGCCTGGTCCGGGCCGCGATCCAGTACGCGATCGACGAGGACCGCCCCAGCGTGACGCTCGTTCACAAGGGCAACATCATGAAGTTCACGGAGGGCGGCTTCCGCGACTGGGGCTACGCGCTGGCGAAGCGCGAGTTCGGAGCCCAGACCGTCGGCGAAGGGCCGTGGTGCGCGTTCAAGAACCCGAAGACCGGCCGCGAGATCGTCGTCAAGGACTGCATCTGCGACGCGTTTCTCCAGCAGATCCTCACGCGCCCCGCCGACTACAGCGTGATCGCCACCCTCAACCTCAACGGCGACTACGCCTCGGACGCCCTCGCCGCCTGCGTCGGCGGCATCGGCATCGCGCCGGGGGGCAACATCAACTACGTCACCGGCACGGCCGTCTTCGAAGCCACGCACGGCACCGCCCCCAAGTACGCGAACCTCGACAAGGTGAACCCCGGCTCGCTCATCCTCTCCGGCGAGATGATGTTCCGATTCCTCGGCTGGACCAAGGCCGCCGATCTGATCATCAAGGCGATGGACCAGGTCATCGCCTCCAAGAAGGTCACCTACGACTTCGCCCGCCTCATGGACGGCGCGACGGAGCTCTCGTGCAGCGGCTTCGGCGCGGCCCTCGCCGACGCCATCCGCCGCGACTAGACACGGGCGTCGAGACGCGCGGCCTGCGGCCCGGCGAAGCGTTCGGCCATCGCGCGCACCACGTCCGGGACCGCCTGGACCAGCGCGCGGGCCGCTTCGCTTCGCGGGCGGCTGAAAACCTCGCGCGGATCGCCCTGCTCCACCACCCGGCCCGCGTGCATCACCACCGCCGCGTCGCAGAGGCAGCGGACCACCGCCAGATCGTGGGCGATGAAGAGCATCGTCAACCCCGTGGCGTCCAGCAGTCGGCGCAGCATCTTGAGCATCTGCGCCTGGACGGCGACGTCCAGCGCCGACACGGGCTCGTCCGCGATGAGCAGCTTGGGGCGCACCGCCAGCGCGCGCGCCACGCCGATGCGCTGGCGTTGCCCGCCGCTGATCTCGTGCGGATACTTCGCCAGCACGTCGGGCGCGAGTTCGACCTGCCCGACGAGCTCGCGCAGCCGCGCGTCGAGCGCCGCGGCGGTGGGCACGTCGTCGCGGCGGTGGTGGCGGAGGACTTCGGCCAGCGTCGCGCCGATGCGCATGCGCGGGTTCAACGCGCCCAGGGAGTCCTGGAAGACGAGCTGGATGTCGCGCCGGCGGCGCAAGTCGGCGGAACGGCTGGCGGAGGCGATCGGCTCGCCCTCGAAGACGATCCGCCCCGCCGAGGGCCTCTCGAGGCCGATGATGGTCCTGGCGATCGTCGTCTTGCCGCATCCGCTGCCGCCGACGATGCCGACGCAGGCGCCGCGCGCCACGGTGAACGACGCGTCGTCCACCGCCTTCTTCGGCGGACGGCCTGGGTATTCGACACAGAGGTTCTCAACGCGGAGGAGGACGTCTTGCATGGCGCTCACCATTCGAACGAGAGGCCGTCGTAGGCGGCGGCGACCGGTGGCGGGAGGCGCTGCTCAAGCCGCGCATGCGGGATGTCGTGGCTGATGTGGGTGATGAAGCCCCGGCGGACGCCGGCCTCGCGCATCGCGGCGACGGAGTTTTCGATGGTCAGGTGGCCGGCGTGCTCGCGGTCGCGGAGCCCGTCGAGCATCACGCAGTCGGCGCCGCGGATGAACGCGCGGAACGCATCGCTCATCTCGCTGCAGTCGGGCGCGTAGACGAAGGCTCGGCCTTGATGCTCCAGCTTGAATGCGGTCGAGCGCGCCGGACCGTGGGGGATCTCAAGCGACGTCATGCTGAAGGGGCCGACGTCCACGGTGGCATCGCCTGTCTCGTGGAATTCGATCTGGGGGCGGTACATGCCCTTCTGCGCCTCCGTGGGCGCGACGATGTAGCTGAACATCCGGCTGACGCCCCGGAAGGTGAAGTCGCGCACGTATGCCGGGATCGACGCCTGCTGCAGCGTGTTGTAGCGCCGGATGTCGTCGAGGCCGAAGACGTGGTCCGCATGCGGGTGCGTGAGGAGGATGGCGTCGACGCGCGGCAGTTCATGGCGCAGCGCCTGCTGGCGGAAATCCGGAGACACGTCGATCAGCGCGGCGAAGCCGCCGCAGGTGATGTAGACCGAGGAGCGCAGGCGGCAGTCGCGCGGGTCGCGCGAGGCGCAGACCTCGCAACGGCAGCCGATGAGCGGAACGCCGGTAGACGTGCCGGAGCCCAGCACCAGCACCCGCGGCGTCTTGGATCCGGTCGAGATCATGACACCCAGGCCCGCCGGTCGATGGCCGCCTCCGCCCGGACGCGCCGGGGCGCGCCCCCGCTGCGCCAGCCGACGCCCATCAGGATGCCGACCGCCGTCATCGAGCTGACGAGGCTGCTGCCGCCGTAGCTGATGAACGGCAATGCGAGCCCCTTGGTCGGCAGGATGCCGATCACGACGGCCATGTTGACGGCGGCGCAGAGGCCGAGGTAGAGCGCCACGCCGAAGGCGAGCAGCCGCATCTGATCCGTCGGCGCGCGCAGGCTGATCCACATCCCGCACCAGAGCAAGGCGATGAAGAGGACGATGCAGAACGCCGCCATCACGAAGCCGCCCTCCTCGCAGAGCATCGCGAAGACGAAGTCCGTGTGGTTCTCGGGCAGGAAGCCGAACTTGTAGATGCTGCCGAGGTAGCCGGCGCCCGTCAGGCCGCCGTGCTGAATCGCCTTGCGCGACATCGTCACGTGGTAGAGGTCGGCGTCGTCGACCGTCGGCGCCTTGACCTCGGAGTTCACGGCGAGAACGGACATCACGCGGCTCCTGCGCTCCGGATTCTGCATCACGTAGACGCTCACGAGCACGAGCATGACGAGGCCGAAGGCCATGATGTAGCGCAGACGCGCACCCCCCGCCAGCATGACGGGCAGGGCGACGGCCGAGAACATGATGATCGAGCCCAGGTCGTCCTGGAGCTTGAACCCGGCGCACATGACGCCGATTCCGATGAACGGGACGAGCGCGCCTTCGCGGAAGGACCGGTTGCGGCGCTTGGGGTCGCCGTGCCACCAGGCCAGCAGCATGATCCCCATCAGCTTCGCGAATTCGGAGGGCTGGAGCGAGAAGCCGGCCACGACGATCCAGCGGGTCGCGCCCTTCGTGGCCTTGCCGAGACCGGGGACGTGGACGACGGCCAGCGCGACGAGGATCCCGAGCAGGACCACCGCCGCGACTTCCCTGCGGAACCAGAACTCGGGATGAATCGCCGCGATGACGAAGCAGCAGATGAGCCCCGCGACGAAGTAGAGCGCCTGCTGGAGGATGAAGTGCGTGGGATCGCCGGCGATCGCACGACCGCGAAAGTCGCTGATGCTCGCCTGGACGACAAGTCCGACGAACACCAGCGAGAATACCAGCATCGCCATGACGGCGGTCACCCACTTCATCGTGATGGTTCCGCTGGAACGGCGGCCTCCGAAGCGCTACTGGGCGGCAGGCGGAATCTTGATGACCATGCCCGCCGTGAGCACGTTGCTCGTGAGGTTGTTCAGACTGCGGATGTCAACCGGACGCACCTTGTAGTGCAGCGCGATCGCGTAGATGTCCTCGCCTTCACGCACGACGTGCTCGCGGGCGCCGGCGACAGCCGGCGTGGCGACGACGGGGGTCGCGACAGCGGGCGTGGGTGGCGTGGCGACGACGGGCGTCTTCGGCACCGAGGTCGTCGAACCGACGTCTTTGAGGAGCGACTCGATGCTCGTCGGGGCCGTGCCGTTGTCGACAGGCTCCACGGGCGCGACCGTTTCATCCACCGGCTTGACATCGACGGGCTTGTCTTCGGCGGGCTTCGTCTT
>JAAZAI010000003.1 GCA_012514445.1 Lentisphaerota bacterium | reverse complement strand
TTCGCCCTATCGGATCGCGATGAGCGTGGCCGTCGGGGCGAGGGCGACGAAGCGGGCGTCGAGCTGGGCAGCCGTGCCGCCGACGAGCTTGGCGTAGTAGACGCGCTGGGCGCCCGCCGTGACGCCGTTCCCGGCCGCGAGAGACACGGTGGCCACCGCGGGCAGGCCGGAGAGATCGAGCGTCTTGACGTAGAGCGCGGCGTCCGTGGCGGAGTCCCCGTCGTTGTCGGCCGCGCCGGCGTTCCAGAGCGAGACCGTCGCCGTGGTGGTGCCGGATGGCGCGGCGAGGCGCAGTTCGGCGATGCCGAACCCGACGTTCACGACGTTGACGCTGCGTCCAAGGTCGGTGCTCATCGCCTCCATGAAACTGTCGGGCTGGAGTTCGATCGTTCCGCGGATCTTCCAGCCCCAGGAGGCGGGGGTCGTCATGGCGACTGCGAGGCGGCAGTCGCGCAGGCTCAGGATCGATCCTGCCGAGGGATCGACGACGGCGTTCGCGCCCAGACGCGCCGTGAGCGCGTAGTTCGCGGGCAAGGTCGAGGCGCTGCGGCGCAGAACGCTCGTTCCGACGCCCAGGATCGCGAGCGTGCCCTTCGAACCGGAGCCGACGTCGAGATTGTAGTCCGTGGCCGTGCCGTTGCCCTCGAAGACGCCGCTGCGCAGGGCGAGGACGGCGTTGTTGGTGACGAAGAGCTTCGAGTTCGCGCCGCGGTGCATGCGCAGGACGAAGTTCGTGTCGACGAGCAGCGTGCTTCCCGAGACGTTCAGCGTGAAATTGCCTTCGGGGTGCATGAACGCGGGATTTTCGATCGTCGTCCACAGTCGCGTGTCGCGCTGCAGGTTCAAGGGGACGAGATGGGAGAGGACGTTGATGCTCGTGTCGGAGAGCTTCTGGCAGATGTCGAGGGTGCCGCTGCCGGCGAGCGTCAAGGAACCGGTGCCGCCGTTCTGCTTGAAACCGCCGATGCGGATGTTGCTCCCCGCCGTGTCGCTGACGAGGCAGATGGCGTTCGTGCCCGTCACCGTCGCGGCTGTGCCGCCTTCGAAAAGGCGCAGGAAGAATCCGGACTTGTTCTGCCAGTAGGGACCGTTGACCGTGATCGCGGCGCCGTTGGTCAGCGTGAGGTTGGCGTTGTTGGCGTTGGTGAGGACGATGGACGAGTCGATCGTCAGGGTTCCTCCCAGCCAGAGGTTGCCGTTCCAGTCGTTCAGCGCGAGTTTCGATACCGCGATGCGACCGCTTCCCCGCAACCAGGTAACCGAACCGTTGTTGTTGAATTCCATCGCGCCGTCGCCGTCGATTTCGCCGTCGATCACATGGACGACGGTTTTGGTCTGGTTGCCGATGGTTTGAGACGTTCCGGTGTCGATCGTCCATTTGCCGCCCTGCTGCACCCAGATGTCGTGGGCGTGGAAACTGCCTTGCGAACCGCCGTTGTTTCGGTTGATCACGCCGCCGTCGGCGACGATGACCAGACCAGTTCCCATCATGAACGAGTTGTTCCCGTATTCAAAGACTCCGCGAGAGCCGATGGTCATGTTGTCGAAGAACAACGTGGAGTTCTGCGTGGCGGAGGAGACGGCGATCTTCTGGAGTCCGTCTGAAGACGTCGTCCCGAGGAAAACGTCCTTGGCACGGCTGAGGGGGTTGTTGCCGGCGACGCTGACGCTGTAGCTGCCGTCGGCGTTGATGGCGGCGTCGGTGGCGGCGTCGGGAAGGATGCCGTCCTGCCAGTTGGCGGCGGTGTTCCAGGAGCCGCCCGAGGCGTTGATCCACGTGGCGGACTGCGCGGAGGCGGGGCAGGGCGTCATGAAAGCGGTCAGGGCGACCGCGGCGACGGAGGCGAGCAGGCTTTTTCGGTTCATGGGATGCCTTCTGTGGATGGTGGAGTGTTCGGGTTCGTGAGAGGGGTGGGTCGGGGGGGGCGAAAAATCCTTCCGCCCGTTCAGGGGTGGTCGGGGAGCAGGGCGCCGAAGAGGGCCATGGACTTGGCTTGCAGGGGGACGACGCCCTCGTCCATGGCGATGGCGAAGGAGCTGTCGATGAAGGCGTGCATGACGGCGAAGGAATCGGAATGCTTTGGATAGACGGTCTCGCCGTAGTTGTAGCCTTCGCCGCGCTGGTTGGGCCCCTCGGACTGCATGCCGCGCACGGGCATGCCGAACTTGCTGTAGCGGCTGTTGTGGAGCGGAGCGCGGATGGTCTGCGAGCCGAGGCCGACGACCCACGAGAGGTTCATCGGGTTGCCGCCGAGCGTGTTGTCGGCCGAACGGATCAGCCATTCGCGATACCGGGCGCGGTCTTCAGGCGATTCGGCCAGCGCGGCCAGGTGCAGGGCCGGCATGCAGAAATTGTGGTACGCGCCGGTGCCCCAGGTGATGGGGGCGTAGGGGTGGCGGATGAACGCATAGGCCATCTTGGAGGAGCCGTCGATGTACATGTCGGCCTCGCGGCGAATGCTGGCGAGCGCCGCGCGCTTGACTGCGGCGTCGCACT